>CADDZG010000034.1 GCA_902812355.1 Actinomycetota bacterium
CCCTACGTTGCCGCCCGGGGCTACGGCGCGCGCCGCCTGCTGCGCCGGGCGGGCTCGCTCGGCATCCCCGTGCGCCGGGGGGTGGTCCCGCCGCCGTCCCGAACCCATCCCGACATCCTCGCGGAGGCCGGCTTCCACCACCTCGTGATCGCGGGGGGTGCGATCCCGCTCGGACGGGTGCTGATGGCGTGGCTGCGGGCGCGGCGGCCCGGGTAAGGTCGCTCCCGTGGCCCCGGCCGGCTTCCTCGACGATCTGCTCGCCTCCACCCGCCGGCGCGTCGACGCATTGCTGCGGGAGGCCGGCGCGTGGACGGCCGCGGCCGAGCACGCGCCGCCGCCGCGCGGCTTTGCCGATGCGCTGCGCAGGCGGCAACCGGCACTGATCGCAGAGATCAAACGCGCCACCCCGTCGCGCGGCGACCTCGCTGCGATACCCGATCCCGCCGGTCTCGCCTCGGCCTATGCGCGCGGCGGCGCGGCGGCCGTCTCGGTGCTGGTCGAACCGCGACGCTTCAAGGGCGGCCCCGACGACGTCAGGGCCGTCGCGCGGACGGGGCTCCCGGTGCTGTTCAAGGACTTCGTGATCGACGAGGTTCAGGTGGCCCAGGCGCGCGCCTTGGCGGCCGACGCGGTCCTCGTGATCGCCCGCATCGCGCCCGGGGAGCTGCTCGGCCGGCTGCTGCGCGCGGCATCGGCGTGGGGCATGGACGCGCTGGTGGAGGTGCACGACGAGGACGAGCTGCGGCGCGCCGCGGATGCGGGGGCGAGGTTGATCGGGATCAACCACCGCGATCTCGACACCTTCGAGGTCGATGCTTCGCTCACACGCCGGCTGGCACCGCTCGCACCGGCGGACGCCTTCGTCGTGGCGTTGTCCGGTGTCGCCGATGCCGCCGGATTCCGGGCCATGGTCGACGCGGGGGCCGGAGCGGTGCTGGTGGGGGAGGCCCTGGTGCGCGCCGGCGATCCCGAGAGCGCGGTGCGGGCGATGCTCGGAGGGGTGGCGGTAGGACGATGACCCTGTCGGCACCCCCGGTGTGCGACGCGTCCGGGTTCTTCGGTGATTTCGGCGGCCGTTACGTACCCGAGATCCTGGTCCCCGCGCTGCAGGAGCTCGAGGACGCGTGGGCCGAGGCGCGCCGCGACGCGGACTTCGCGGCCCGCTACGAGCAGCTGCTACGGGACGTGGTCGGAAGACCTACTCCTCTGTACGAGGCCCGGCGTCTGTCCGAGCGCGCCGGACGCCGCATTCTGCTCAAGCGCGAGGACCTCGCGCACACCGGCGCCCACAAGATCAACAACACCCTGGGGCAGGTGCTGCTCGCCGTGCGCATGGGCAAGGAGCGCGTGATCGCCGAGACCGGGGCCGGCCAGCACGGGGTGGCCACTGCTACGGCCGCCGCCTACTTCGGACTGCCGTGCGTGGTGTACATGGGCGCGCTCGACGTGCGCCGCCAGCATCTCAACGTGGTGCGCATGCGCATGCTCGGTGCAGAGGTGGTTCCGGTCGAGGCGGGGTCGGCGACGCTCAAGGACGCGATCAACGAGGCGCTGCGGGACTGGGTGACCAACGTCGACACGACCCATTACGTGATCGGCTCGGTGGTCGGCCCCCATCCCTACCCGGACATGGTCGCAGCCCTGCAATCGGTGATCGGCGACGAGGCGCGCGCTCAGGTCCTCGAGGCGCTCGGCGCCCTGCCCGACGCAGTGATCGCGTGCGTCGGCGGGGGCAGCAACGCGATCGGGCTGTTCCGCGGCTTCTACGACGACCCCGGCGTGCGCCTGGTCGGCGTCGAGGCGGCCGGCGAAGGCCTGTCGGGCCGCCACGGGGCGTCGATCGCCCGCGGCACCCCGGGCGTGCTGCACGGAGCCCGCAGCCTCGTGCTCCAGGACGACCAGGGCCTCATCACCCACGCGCACTCGATCTCCGCCGGGCTCGACTACCCGGGGGTGGGGCCCGAGCACGCGTGGCTCGCCGCCACCGGGCGCGCCCGCTACGTGAGCGTGACCGACCGCGAGGCGCTGGACGGCTTCGCCGCGCTGTGCCGCAGCGAGGGAGTGGTGCCCGCTCTCGAGTCGGCGCACGCCGTGGCCCACGCGCTGCGCGGCGAGGACGGCGACGTCGTCGTCGTGGGCCTGTCCGGGCGCGGGGACAAGGACGTCGCAGTGGTCGCCGAGGCTGCGGACGCCGCCATAGTCGCGTGAGCTCGCTCCTGGAGCACCTGCGCGACCGCTCCCGCGGCGGCCGCCGGTTGCTGGTCCCTTATGTCGTGGCGGGTCTTCCGGAGCCCGAGGCCTACTCGCAAGTGCTGGCGGCACTGGCCGAGCATGCCGACGCCCTCGAGGTCGGCCTGCCGTACTCCGATCCGCTGATGGACGGACCGGTGATCGCGTCGGCGGCGCAGCGGGCGCTGCGCGCCGGGGTCGGCCCCCTGCACGCGCTCGACCTCACCGCCGGCGCGGTCTCGGGCCCGCGCATCGCGATGACCTACTACAACCCGGTGCACCGGGCCGGCGAGGACGCCTTCTGCGAACGCTGCGCGCGAGCGGGCTTTGCTGGGCTCATAGTGCCCGACCTCCCCCTCGAGGCCTCGGCCCCACTGCGCGCCGCGGCGGCGCGCCGGGACCTGGCGTGGATCCCCCTGGTCGCCCCCACCACCCCGCACGCCCGCGTCGCGGCTCTGGCCGGAAGCGCCACGGGCTTCGTCTACGCGGTGTCGACCCTCGGCGTGACCGGCCGCCGGGAGTCGCTGTCGGAGCGGGCCGGCGCGGTCGTGGCCGCGTGCCGGGAGGTCACCGACCTGCCGGTGCTGGTGGGGATCGGTGTGTCCACGCCCGAGCAGGCTTACGAAGCAGCGACCTTCGCCGACGGGGTCGTCGTCGGCACCGCGGTGGTCGAGAAGGTGCTCGAGGAAGGCGCTGCCGCAGCCCGTGACCTGCTGGCGCGGATGCGGGAGGCCCTCGACCGTCTGTGACGCGGATCCGGCGGATATCCGCCGGAAAGACCACCGCCGGTGCCACAGTGGACGCGCCACGACGGCTCCGGGGAGGGGGCGCCATGCGACAGATACGGGTACACAAGGGCCGCCGGCCCCGCCCCTGCTGAGCGCCCACGCCCCACCGGGCCGCTGTGCGAAGCTGGGGTGATGGAGGGCGCAGGGGGCCGGGTGCCACAGCTCCTGCAGGATGCCGCCGCCCTGGCATGGCGTGTGCTTGCGGTCGTCCTGGCGATCGGGGTCGTCGTCTGGGTTCTCGCCCAGCTTCGGGTGGTGGTGATCCCAGTGGTCCTGGCCTTGTTCGCGTCGGCGATCCTTGCGCCCCCGGCGGGATGGCTGCGCGAGCGCCACGTCCCCCGAGGCATCGCCACCCTGATCGTGGTCGTGGCGGCCCTGGCGCTCGTGTCGGGGTTCGTGGTGTGGACCGTTCCGCGAGTCGCGGCCCAGGTGCCGGACTTCACCCGGTCGCTCACCGCGGGGATCGCGCACGTGCAGAGGTGGCTGGAAACGGGCCCCCTTCAGCTGTCGCCCAGCCAGGTCAACCTGTCCAACGTGGCGAGCTCGATCTTCTCGTCGCGCGAGGTCGCGAGCCGGGCGATCGGAGGGGTGTCGCTGGTCACGGAGCTGATCGCGGAGGGCATCCTCGCGTTCATCCTCACGATCTACTTCGTCAACGACGGCGACCGCATGTTCGCGTGGTTCGTGTCGCTGTTCCGCGGCGACCGGGCTGCGGTCGTGGAGGAGCTCGGCCGCAGGTCGTGGGAGAGCATCGCCGGCTACATCCGCGGGACCACGATCAACGGGGTGATAAACGGCAGCATGATGGCGGCCGGCCTGCTGGTGCTCGGGGTCCCGCTCGTGCTGCCGCTCGCGATCCTTACCTTCTTCGGCGCGTACCTGCCGATCCTCGGGGCGATCCTGGCCGGGGCGGTGGCGGCGCTGATCGCGCTCGTCAGCAAGGGCGTGGTGACCGCGGCGATCGTCGTGGGCATCACGATCTTCATCCACCAGTTCGAGGGCAACGTGCTCGCCCCGCTGGTGCTGGGACACACGGTGCGTCTGCACCCGGTTGCCGTCCTGCTGGCCCTGAGCTCGGGGACGGTGATCGGCGGGATAGCCGGGGCCATGCTGGCGGTGCCCGTCCTTGGGGTGCTGGTCGCCTGGGCCGGCTTCTACCGTCACCGCATCCTGATCGCCTCCTCCCCGCCCTCGGAGCAGCCGCGCCCCGGCCCTCACCACCGGACCCCGGAGGAGGCGGGCACCCGCCCTCCGTGAGCCGCCGGCGCGGCACTACACTGGCGATCCGGGCCGGTGTAGCCGAACTGGTATAGGCGCGCGCCTCAAAAGCGCGTGGGCGCAAGCCCGTGTGGGTTCGAGTCCCACCACCGGCACCCGGCGGGCGCCGTCTGCACACGGCGCACGGGCGGCGACCTATACTTTTCGCCCCATGCGCGTTGAGCGGAGAGGACGTCCTGCACGACTCCAGCGGGGGCTCGCGGCGGCCACCGAGCGCCTCGAGCGTGCCCAGGAGAAGCTGCGGATCGTGGAGGAGCAGCTGCTCTTCCAGCTCGACGTCGTAGAGGAGGCGCGCACGAGGATGCTCGTGTCGGAGACGCCGCTAGCGGATCGCGCCTACCGCGTGGCGCGCGACGACTACGAACGGCTGCGCTCGGAGCGCGAGCGCTACTTCGCCGAGATCGACGACATCCGCCGGGAGCAGGATCGCCTCCTCGACCGCTTGCTGGAGGGCTGAGCGTCGTGGGCGCGGACCGGCCGACGCGCGTGCTGATCGCCGAGGACGAGGCGATCATCCGGCTCGACCTCAAGGAGATGCTCGAAGAGGAGGGCTACGAGGTCGTCGGCGAGGCGGCCGATGGTGACGCAGCCGTGCGCCTGGCGCGGGAGCGGGATCCCGACCTCGTGATCCTCGACATCAAGATGCCCGGGCTCGACGGCATCAGCGCCGCCGAAAGGCTCACCGGCGAGGACGGCTGCGCGGTGCTGATCCTCACCGCCTTCTCGCAGGCCGACCTGGTGCGGCGGGCGGCCGATGCGGGGGCGATGGGCTACGTCGTCAAGCCCTTCCAGAAGAGCGACCTGCTGCCTGCGATCGAGGTGGCGCTGGCGCGCCATGCGGAGCTCGTGGCGGTGCGCAGGGAGGCGGCGGACCGCAGCCGGCAGCTCGAGGACCGCAAGCTGATCGACCGGGCCAAGGGGCGGCTGATGGACGGCCGCGGCATGACCGAGGCGGAAGCGTTCCGCTACATCCAGAAGCGAGCGATGGACGAGCGCACCCCCATGCGGGACATCGCCAGATCGATCATCGAGGGCGGAGATGAGTGACCGGCTCTTGCCTACGACCGCGGTCGTAGATACGCTCGCGCCGGGCCCGGGTCCGGCCCCGGCGCGTGGGCGTGCGGCTACACTGGGCGCCACATAGCTGACCAAGCACGTTCCCGGCCCGCCGCCGGGTGCGGGACCGAGACATAGGGGGAGGCACAGATGGGACGTTCCAGATGGGTCGTGCTGGGCTCGCTCGCCGCGGCCCTGTCGCTGCTCGCCGCGGCCTGTGGCGGCGGGGGTGGCGGCGGGAACCAGGCCGGCGGAGGCGGTCAGAGCTGCAGCTGGACGGTGGCCACGATGGGCGCCCTTTCGGGCGACTACGCGTCCATCGGAACCCCGATCCTGCAGGGGATCCAGTACGCGGTCGACCAGGTGAACAAGAGCGGCGACCTCGCCTGCACGCTCAAGCTCGACAAGGAGGACAGCCAGGGCAACCCGGACCAGGCGCCGGCGCTGGCGCACAAGATCGCGAGCAACGACAACGTCGTGGCGGTGGTGGGTCCCTACTTCTCGGGCGAGACGCTCGCCTCGGGTCCGATCTTCAACTCGGCCAAGCTCCCGTTCATTACGCCGTCGGCGACCGATCCGAGCCTCGCTCAGCAGGGCTGGACGTACTTCTTCCGGGCCGTGCCCAATGATGCGGCGCAGGGACCGGTGGCCGCCGAGTACATCGAGAAGGCCCTCAAGGCGTCCTCGGCCGTGACGATCGACGACAACTCCCAATACGGCAAGGGCCTGGCGGCGCAGGTCGCCAAGAAGCTCGGCAGCGTGAACAAGGGCTCGTTCCACATCGACCCGAACTCGACCGACTACTCGTCGACGATCGCCCAGGTGAAGAGCCTCAACCCCGACGTCGTTTACTACGGCGGGTACTCGCCCCAGGCGGGTCCGCTGGCCAAGCAGCTCAAGCAGCAGGGCGTCGCGGCCCAGTTCATGTCCGACGACGGCACCAAGGACCCGACCTTTGGCAAGCTCGCCGGTCCGGCGGCCACCGGCGTGCTCGTTACTTGTCCGTGCGCCGACCCGACCAAGCTCCCGGCGGCGTCGAGCTTCGTCAAGGGTATGCAGCAGACCTACGGCCAGCCGCCGGGGACCTACGCGGCCGACGCCTACGACGTCGTGCAGATGATCGGCCAGGCGCTCAAGAACGCGAGTTCGAGCGACTCGGGCACGGACCTGCGGGCGACGGTGGAGAAGTACTTCCAAGACGTCAACGGCTACCAGGGCATCACCAAGACCTACACGTTCGACAGCCACGGCGAGGTCGAGGTGGATCCGCTGCGAGGGGTGTGGGTCTACAAGTGGAGCAACTCCGACAAGAACTTCGTCGCGCTCGGATACGCCGGTCAACTGCTGAAGTAAGCGACCGCAGAAGAGGGGGGCCCTCGGGGCCCCCCTCGCTCTTCCCCACGGCCTGAGGGGGGTCCTTGCACTGCAACGCTGCGTTGATCGCTCCCACCTTCGTGACCGGGCTGATCCTCGGTTTCATCTACGCGCTGATCGCGCTCGGCTACACGATGGTCTACGGCGTGCTGAAGCTGATCAACTTCGCCCACGACGCGGTCTTCGCCACCGGAGGGATCCTCGTCTTCTACGCGTTCGGACAGTGGTTCGGCATCGTTCAACCCCTGTCCGGTGTGAGCCTCGTGGTGCTAATGGCCGCCAGTCTGGTGATCGGGGCGCTGGCATCGGCGGGATCGGCGTTCCTGCTGGAGCGCGTCGCCTACCGGCCGCTGCGCCGGCGCCAGGGAGCACGACTGTCCTACCTGATCACCGCGATCGGTGCTTCGTTCTTCGCCGACTACCTCTACCAGCAGAACTTCCTGCTGGGACCGGGCAAGCGGGAGTTCCCCAACTACTTCAACGTGTCCAAGGCCTTCACCGTGTTCGGGTCGGTGGTGCAGAACGTCGACGTCCTGATCGTGGTGCTGGCGATCGCCTGCCTGATCGCCCTCGACCAGTTCATCACCCGGACCCGTTCCGGACGGGCGATCCGGGCGCTGTCGGAGGATCAGGTCGCGGCCCAGCTGATGGGCATCAACAACGACCGGGTGATCACCACGACCTTCGTGGTCGGGGGGTTGTTCGCGGGGATCGCCGGGGTTCTCTACGCGATCAAGTTCGGCTTCGTCGTGTGGAACATGGGCTTCGTCCCCGGGATCAAGGCGTTCACCGCAGCCGTGCTCGGGGGCATCGGGAACATCCGCGGGGCATTGTTGGGCGGCATCCTGCTGGGACTGATCGAAAACATGAGCGCGGTCTGCGTGGGGGCCGAATGGAAGGACACCGTCGCGTTCTCGGTGCTGGTGTTGGTGCTGATCCTGCGCCCGACCGGCATCCTCGGTGAAGGGATCAAGGGCTGATGTCGTCGCCCGTGTACCGCTTCTTCGAGTGGCTCGACGCCCGGCTCGAGCCGGTGCGCGAGCGGGCGCCGCGCGTGCCGGTGCCCGAGCCGGTCAGGCAGCGCTGGCAGCAGGGGGGCCGCCTGTGGCGTCGCCTCGGCCCCCTGCGCTACCTCGTGGCGGCGGGGCTGATGGCGCTGATCCCGCCGCTGATGGAGCGAGGCTGGTTCCCGATCCTCAACGGAACCTACGGACAGACCGTGCTGTTCAACACCGGCTACTGGATACTGCTGACGCTCGGGCTCGGCGTCGTGGTGGGGCTCGCCGGCCTGCTCGACCTCGGCTACGTCGCCTTTTTCCTGCTCGGCTCCTACACCACCGCGCTCATGACCCATTCCGGGGCCCCCGGGCAGTTCCACTTCGTGGAGTGGCCGACCTGGGCGGCACTGCCGTTCGCGCTGATCGTGGCCATGGTCGCCGGTGTCGCCATCGGGCTCCCGACCCTGCGCCTCCGGGGTGACTACCTGGCCATCGTCACCCTCGGGTTCCACGAGATCATGCTCGAGGTGATGAACAACCTCGGCATCACCAACGGGCCGCGCGGCATCCCGGCGATCCCTACGCCGTCCATAAGCATCGGGAGTTTCCACTACGACTTCGGTCTCAACCCCGCGCCCTACTGGTGGTTCCTGCTGATCCCGGCCATCATCCTCGCCGTCATCATGGTGCAGCGCCTCGACGGCTCACGGGTCGGTCGTTACTGGACGGCGATCCGCGAGGACGAGGTTGCGGCATCTGCGATGGGTGTGCCCATCGTCAAGATGAAGGTGCTCGCCTTCGTGATCGGCGCGTCGACCAGCGGGATAGCCGGTTGGATCTACGCCACCAACGTCACGTTCATCGATCCCACCAGCTTCCCGCTGCTGCTGTCGGTGCTGGTGCTGTGCTCGGTGGTCATCGGCGGGCTGGGAAGCATCGGGGGCGCGGTGCTTGGAGCGATCCTCGTCCAGGCGGTGCCCGAGGCCGTGCGCCAGCTGTCCGGAGGCAACACGCTGTTCGGATTCGATCCCCTGACCGGCCGCATCGCGATCTTTGGAGCGGTGTTGATCATCGTCATGATCTATCGCCCCGGAGGCCTGCTGGCGGCACGGCGTCGGCGCACCGAGATGGTCACGCCCGGGCCGGAGTCCGGGGTCGTGGTCGACGACGCGTCGGCGACCGAACAGGAAGTCGCGCCGGCCGACGACGTGCACAGCGCCGGGGGCAGGAGCACCTGATGACGGCGCTGCTGGAGGTCGAGGACGTGACGATGGAGTTCGGCGGCTTGCGGGCCCTGTCGGAAGTGACCTTCGCGATCGACAAGGGAGAGATCTTCGGTCTGATCGGACCCAACGGCGCCGGTAAGACCACGCTGTTCAACTCGATCACCGGCGTGTACCCGCCGACGCGGGGACGGATCGTCTTCGCGGGGCGGCCGATCACCGGACTGCGACCCGATCGCATCGTGCAGCTCGGCATCTGCCGAACCTTCCAGCAGATACGGCTGTTCCCCTTCATGACGGCGCTGGAGAACGTGATGGTGGGCGTGGACGCGCGCCACCGGACGAGCGTCCCCGGCGCTCTGCTGCATCTGCCCCGGTTCAAACGCGAGGAGGCAGAGGGGGAAGCCCGGGCGCTGGAGCTGCTGCACTACGTCGGCATCGGCCGCTTCGCCAACGAGCTGGCGGCGAACCTGTCCTACGGCGACCAGCGCCGGCTCGAGATCGCGCGCGCCCTCGGCACGGGGCCGTCGCTGCTGCTGCTCGACGAGCCGGCCGCGGGGATGAACCCGGCGGAGAAGAACGCCTTGCGGGACCTGATCCGCAAGATTCGCGACTCGGGGATAACCGTGCTGCTGATCGAGCACGACATGCGGGTGGTGATGGGGCTGTCGGACCGGGTCGCGGTGCTCGACCACGGGGTCCTGATCGCCGAGGGGCGGCCCGAGAGCGTGCAGCGGGACCCCAAGGTGATCCAGGCGTACCTCGGGACCGGAGCCGCCGGCGACGGCGAGGCCGCCACAGGTGAGGCCGGATGAGCGAACCCCTGCTCGTGCTGGACGACGTGCACGTCCACTACGGGGTGATCGAGGCGGTGCGCGGGATCGACCTGACGGTGGGCAGAGGTGAGATCGTCACGCTGATCGGCGGCAACGGGGCGGGCAAGACCACCACGCTGCGGGCGATCTCGAGGATCCACGGCCCGTCGGCGGGCTCGATCCGCTTCGAGGGCAGCGAGCTCACCCGCCTGCGGTCGGACCAGGTGGTGGACCTCGGGATCATCCAGGTCCCCGAGGGACGACACATCTTCCCGAGCATGACCGTCGCCGAGAACCTAGAGATGGGAGCCTTCAGCCGGCGCCGGGTGGCCCGCCGGCGCCTGGCCGAGGACCTCGAGGAGGTCTACGGCCTCTTCCCCGTGCTGGCGGAGCGGCGCAAGCAGCTCGGCGGAACCCTGTCCGGCGGCGAGCAGCAGATGCTGGCGATGGGCAGGGCGCTGATGGCCAAGCCCAGGCTGCTGATGCTGGACGAACCGTCGATGGGCCTGGCGCCGCAGATCGTGCAGCGCGTGTTCGAGGTGATCACCCGGATCAACCAGGCCGGGACCCCGATCCTGCTGATCGAGCAGAACGCGCAGATGGCGCTCAACGCGGCTCACCGCGGTTACGTGATCGAGAGCGGCGCCATCGTCTTGGAGGACGAAGCGAGAGCTCTGCTGGACGATGACCAGGTGCGCAAGGCGTACCTGGGGGAGGAGTGAGTGATGGTCCACGGGATCAGACGTATGTCTGCGATCGCCGCGGCCGTGGTGGCCGTGGCACTGCTGGCCGGGGCCTGCGGCTCGTCGTCCTCTGGCGGAGGCGGCGGAGGCGGCGGCAAGGCCGCCGGCGGCGAGAAGGTGCAGACCCTCAAGCCGGGGGTGCTGCAGATCGGCTCGGACATCCCTTATCCGCCGTTCGAGTTCAACCAGAAGGGCGGCAAGCTGACCGGGTTCGACGTCGAGCTGATGGACGAGATCGCCAAGCGCATCGGGCTCAAGCCCGAGTGGAAGAACGCCAACTTCAACACGATCTTCACCGCGCTCGCGGCCAACCAGTTCGACGTCGTGGCCTCCGCGGTGACGGCTTACGCGCCCAAGGGATCCCCGGCTTACGAGACCGTGCAGAAGCGCCGGCGGGTGGTCGCCTTCACCAAGCCCTACTACGACTCGCTGCAGTCGCTGACCGTCAACACCGCCAAGACCCCCGGCATAAAGACCACCGACGACCTGCACGGCGGCGACCGGGTCGGGGTGCAGACCGGCACCACCGGTGCCTTTTGGGCCCAGCAGAACCTGCAGAGCAAGGGCGTGCAACTGGTGAGCTACACCAAGGCTCCGGACATGTTCAACGCGCTCGAGGCAGGATCGCTCACCGGGATCATCAACGACCTGCCGGTGTCCCTGGCGGCGATCAAATCGAAGCCGGACCTCAAGGTGGTCCAGCAGATCAACACCGGCGAGCGCTACGCGTTCGCGGTGAACAAGCAGAACCCATCGCTGCTCAAGGCGATCAACGACGCGTTGCAGCAGACCTTCAGCGACGGCACCTACGCCAAGATATTCAAGAAGTACTTCCCGAAGCAGAAGCTGCCGTCGTACGCGTCGGGAGGGTAGTCGGCGCGGTGGTCGAGACCGAGATCCGGACGGGAACCGCCGGCGAGACGAGACCCCGCCGCGATCTCGCCTGGTTGCTGCAGCAGAGCACGGCCCCGGCCCTGGCGACGGCCGCGGTCGGGGCCGCGAGCCTCGCGGTGGTGATCGTCGGGACGCTCGTGCGCGTGAGCCTCGGGGGCTGGGTGCCCCTGCGCGACGAGGTCGCCGCCCTTACCTCTTCCGGCCTGCGTGCCCTGCTCGTGGCCGCGATCGTTCTCGGGGTGGCGGCGAGCGCGGCGGGATGGAGCACCTACCGCCGCATGCCCACTCGAACGAGCCGGGAAGAGGCCGTGGCCGGAGCCGTCCTCGGGCTCCAGGGCGTGATCCTCGGCGCTCTGATCCTCGTCTTCAGCTACGGAAACGTCGAGCGCATCGCGGCCAACTACCTGCGCTGGTCGGAGGTCACCGATCAGGTGGGAGCGTTTTTGAACGGCGCCAAGATCACCCTGCTGCTGGCTATAGGAGGAGAGTTCCTCGGGGTGATCCTCGGCGTGATCCTGGCGATCTTCCTGATCTCCAAGCGGGCCACGGTGCGGGCCCCGGCGCGTGCCTACGTGAACCTCTTCCGGGGCACGCCCCTGCTGCTGCAGATCGCCTTCATCGGCCTCGCGTTGCCGCTGGGATTTAACGTCCACGCCAACGTCCTGCTGTTCGCCCTGGTGGCGTTCACGCTCAACACGGGCGCCTACAGCGCCGAGGTTTTCCGGGCAGGGATCCAATCGATCGAGCGCGGGCAGATGGAAGCGGCGCGGGGGCTCGGCATGACCTACCTGCAGGCGATGCGATACGCGATCATCCCCCAGGCCGTGCGGCGCATCATCCCCCCGTTGATGAACGAGTTCGTGATCCTGATCAAGGACACGTCGTTGATCGTCGTGCTCGGGCTCACCGCCGGGCAGCGCGACCTCTTCAACGTCGGCTACCAGGGTTACGGCAACAGCTTCAACGCCACCTTCTACATCTTCGCCGGGCTCGGTTACCTGATCGTCACCCTGCCGCTGATCCGCCTCGTGAACTGGGTGGAGAAGCGCATGCGCAGCGGCCTCGTCGGGGTCACCGGACTGTGACGGCCGTACCTGCGGCCGACGTGCCTCTCGGCCCCCTGATCCGCCTCGAAGGCCTGCACAAGTGGTTCGGCGACAACCACGTGCTGCGGGGTATCGACCTCGAGGTGCAGCGCGGCTCGGTGGTGGTGGTTATCGGCCCGTCGGGCTCGGGCAAGTCGACCCTGCTGCGGTGCATGAACCTGCTCGAGGAGCCGACCGAGGGCCGGGTGTTCTTCGAAGGTGTCGAGCTGACCGACGTCCGCACCGACCTCAACCGGGTGCGGCGGCGCATCGGCATCGTGTTCCAGGCCTTCAACCTCTTCCCGCACATGACGGCCAAGCAGAACATAACGATCGCCCTGCGCAAGGTGCTGAAGATGGAGCGCGAGGAGGCGGAGCGCCGCGCGCTCGACGAGCTGCGCCGGGTGGGGCTCGAGGGCAAGGCGGATTCGTACCCCGGCCGGCTGTCGGGCGGCCAGCAGCAGCGCGTGGCGATCGCCCGGGCCCTGGCGCTGCGGCCGCACCTGATGCTGTTCGACGAGGTAACCTCGGCGCTCGACCCCGAACTGGTCAAGGAGGTGCTCGACGCGATGCGGGCGCTCGCCGAGCAGGGCATGACCATGGTCGTCGTCACCCACGAGATGGCCTTCGCCCGGGAGGTCGGCACCCGCCTGCTGTTCATGGACAACGGTCGCATCCTCGAGGATGCCCCTCCGAGGGAGCTCTTCGCCGCGCCGCGCGACGAGCGCACCAAGTCGTTCCTCGCCCACGTGCTGTGAGCGCGGGTTCCCGAGCCGGCGGCCCCCGCCGGCGCCGCTGCACCGAGGAGGGGGCGGGTGACCCGCAGCCGGGGCCCGGCGGCGGTAGTAAACACGGCCGGCGCGCCTCTTGCCTCTGAGCAGTGACGACCCTTGAGTGATCGGCGATGGCTCTGCCCTTAGACCTCGAGGCGCTCGAACGCGTCGTGACCGGCTGCCGCGCCTGCCCTCGTCTCGTGGCTTGGCGTGAGGAAGTGGGACGCACCAAGCGGGCCGCGTTCCGGGATCAGGACTACTGGGCTCGACCGGTTCCCGGGTTCGGCGATCCCGATGCGCTGCTGTTCGTCGTGGGGCTCGCGCCGGCCGCACACGGAGGCAACCGCACCGGGCGGATCTTCACCGGCGACCGCTCGGGGGACTGGTTGTTCGCGTCTTTGCACCGCACCGGGTGGGCGTCGCAGCCGACCTCGACCCACCGTGGCGACGGGCTCCGGCTGCTCGGCTGCTACGTCTCGGCCGCGGTCAAGTGCGCGCCGCCGGCCAACCGCCCGACCCCTGCCGAGCGGGACAACTGCCTGCCCTACCTGGTGCGCGAACTCGAGCTCGTCGCGCCGCGCACGGTCGTGGCCCTCGGTGGTTTCGCGTGGGACGCGTCGCTGCGCGCCCACGCCGGGCTCACCGGGACGCGGGTGTCGCCCAAACCGCGCTTCGGCCACGGCAGCGAGGTACCCCTGGGGGCGTGGACGCTGATCGGCTGCTATCACCCGAGCCAGCAGAACACCTTCACCGGCAAGCTCACCGAGGACATGCTGGACGCGGTCTTCGAGCGGGCCCGCGCCGCTGCGGGCCGGCGGCTCACGCGCTCAGCGACGCGTCGGTGAAGAGCGCGTCGAGGCGGTGCACCTCGGCGACCGGCGCGACGCGCCGGAAGCGCACCGCGCTGCGGTCCCAATCGCTCAGCAAGGTACGGCCGCGCTCGGATCCGGTGGCCGCGACGTGGCGCAGAAGGATGCGGCGCAGCGATGCCAGCTGCGCGGCGGTGGGCTCGTAGGCGGCGACCAGCTCGGGGTTGAGCCGGTCGTCGAGCATGCCCCCGGGGTCGAAGACGTAGGCCTCGCCGCCGGTCATCCCGGCCCCCAGGTTGTGCCCGACCGGCCCGAGCACCACGACGGCGCCGGCGGTCATGTACTCGCAGGCGTGGTCGCCGGTGCCCTCGACGACCGCGACCGCGCCCGAGTTGCGCACGGCGAAACGCTCGCCGGCGCGTCCGGCGATGAACACGCTGCCGCCGGTGGCACCGTAGAGCGCGGCGTTGCCGACCAGGCAGGGATCGCCGGCGTCCCGCCGGGGCGGGCGGATCGCGATGCGGCCGCCGCCCATGCCCTTGCCGACGTGGTCGTTGGCCTCGCCGGTGAGAACGAGCTCGATCCCGGGGGAGAGAAAGGCCCCGAAGGACTGGCCCGCCGAGCCGGTGAACGCAGCACGCACGCGCCCGTGCGCGGGCCGGCGCGCGAGCTCGCAGCCGATGGCGGCTCCGACCGCGCGTTCGGCGGTCGTGATGTCGTAGGAGAGATCCGCGCTGCGGTCCTCGCGCAACGCCCGCATGGCGTCGGCGAGCAGGCGGTCGCCGAGCCCGGAGCGCGGGCACGGGACAGACTCGGTAGGGCTCGGACGGGTGCGCGGGGTCGCGATCAGGCACGAGGGGTCGAGGGCCGCTGCCCGTCCCTGAAGGCGTCGGCGGCGCAGCAGGTCGGTGCGGCCGACCAGCTCGCCGAGGCCGTGCAACCCGAGGGCCGCGAGCTGGGCGCGCACGTCCTCGGCAACCGCATGGAGGTAGCGGACGAGCATTTCTGGGGTGGCCGCGAAACGGGCGCGCAGGCCGGGATCCTGGGTGGCTATGCCGACGGGGCAGGTGTTGCGGTGGCAGGTGCGCACGAGCATGCAGCCCAGGGCGACGAGGGCCATGGTCCCGAACGAGTACTCGTCGGCTCCCAGGGCGGCGGCCACGACGACGTCGCGCCCGGTCTTGAAGCCGCCGTCCACCCGTAGCCGGACGCGCGCGCGTAATCCCGTGGCGCACAGGGTCGCGTGCGCGTCGGCGAGCCCCAGCTCCCACGGGAGACCGGCGTGCTTGATCGACGACAACGGGCTCGCGCCGGTGCCGCCGTCGCCGCCGGCGATGTGCACGACGTCGGCGAGCCCCTTGACCACCCCGGCGGCGATCGTGCCCACGCCCTCGGACGCGACGAGCTTGACCGACACCGCAGCGCGCGGGTTCGCCTGCTTGAGGTCGTAGATCAGCTCGGCGAGGTCCTCGATCGAATAGATGTCGTGGTGCGGCGGCGGCGAGATCAGGCCGACGCCGGGGACCGTGTGCCGTAACCGGGCGATCTCGACCGATACCTTGGCCCCCGGCAGCTGGCCGCCCTCGCCGGGCTTGGAGCCCTGAGCCATCTTGATCTGCAGCTCGGCCGCGGCGGCGACGTATGCGGGGGTGACCCCGAAGCGGCCGGATGCGACCTGCTTGATCCCGCAGTTGCGGGCGTCCTCGAAACGCCGTGGGTCCTCGCCGCCCTCGCCGCTGTTGGCCATGCCTCCCACCGCCGCCATGGCCACTGCCAGGGTCTCGTGCGCCTCGGCCGACAGGGCCCCGTGCGACATCGCGCCGGTGGAGAAGCGTCGCAGGATCGCGGGCGCCGGCTCCACCGCGTCCAGCGGCAGCGGAGGCCCGGCGGGGACGAGCTCGAGCAGGTCGCGGGGCCCTGT
>CADDZG010000035.1 GCA_902812355.1 Actinomycetota bacterium
GTGAGGGTGTCGCGCCCGCACACCAGCACGCGCCCGGCGAAGGTGCCTCCAGTGAAGTGCGGTACGAGCCCGTTCATCGTGCGCAGGAGCGTGGACTTGCCGCTGCCGGTGGCGCCGGCGACGAGCACGAAGGCGCCCGGTTGGATGTCGAGCTCGACGCCCGCCAGCACCGGTCCGTCGGCGTCGGGATAGGAGAAGGCGACCGCGCGCGCCGCGATCGCCGGCCGCATCATCGCCCCCCTCCCGGCAACAGCGCGGGGAGCCCGAGGATCAGCAGCGCGGCGACGTCGCGGCCGGACACCGGGGGCCATGCCGGTGGCGACGTCTGCATCCCGAGGCTGGGATCGGCGCCCAGCGCGGCGGTTACGAAGATCCCGGCGGCCGCCGCGGCGCAGCCGGTGACGAGCCACGAACCGGCCCCCCACGGCTGCGTGCGGTAGCGGGTGCGGCGGCGGCCGCCGTGGCCGCGGGCGTCCATGCTCTCGGCGAGCGTCACCGCCCGGTCCATGCCGGTGGCCAGCACCGGCACGACGAGCGCCGTGGCCGAGCGCAGGCGTCCGGTGTCGATGCCTCGCAGGCGTTGGGCTTCCCTCACCCGAGCCCCCGCCTCGATCAGGCGCGGCGTGAGCGACAGGGCCAACGACGCCGCCAGCGCCGCTTCGTGCAGGCGGCGGGGGACCACTCGCAGCAGGGCAAAGGGGTCGGTGACGCAGTTGAACGCCCCGTAGACCATCAGCAGCGTCGCGACCCTCAGACCCTCGAGCGCCGCGGCCGCCACGCTGCCGGGGTCCCGGGGGCCGAGCAGCACGAGCGCGGTGCGCGCCGCCACTGCGACCGCGGCGGCACCCAGGAAGACGCGCATCGAGCGCCCCCATGGGCCCTCGATGCGGCGGCTGCCGGCGACCGCGCAGCACACCACGATCAAGGCCACGAGGTAGAAGGGGTCGGTGGTGGTGAGGGTCACGACCGTAGCGGCCGCGGCCCAGCACAGCCACGCCCCGGGATGGACCCTCACGCCCGCCCGGGCCCCATCCACAGCCGCGATCGCCGACCTCGAGCGCATCCGACCTCCTCGTAGCGGATCCCCGCCGGGAACCCACGGCCCCCGAGGATCGAGGGCCTGATGCGCCGGGTGCGGCTCGGTCCTTTACCTCGAAGGCCCGTTGCGAGCCCACGCCGGCGAGGTGCTCTGGCTCACCCGTGACGATGACGGGCCTACAGTTGCGGGACAGCGCCGGACTTCGACCGGACTTCCCCCCGGCACGGCGTGCGGTATGTCGTTGCCGACCCGACCCTACACAAGCGGCCGCCCAAGGGGCGCGCGGCTACGGACGCAGGTAGCCGTCGCGCAGGAACGTCCGCAACCGGGCGCGATCGGTGAGGCGGAAGGCGACGGCGAACCACGCCAGCAGCGCGGCGCCGGCCAGCTCTCCACCCCACGTCCACGGATGGGCGAGCGGATGCGTCACCAGGTCCAGCGAGTACGGCTCCACCGGACGCGCCGCGAAGCGGGTACCGAAAGCGGGCCACAGGAAGGTGCGCGGCGCGGCCCACATGCCGTCGGCGACGAGATGGGTGAGCCACCCGACCGGGAGGCCGAACCATGCCAGCCTGCGGCGCCCGCGACAGAGCGCGGCGACCGCCCCCATGAGCCCGGCCGCGACCAAAAGCGTGTGGCAGATCCCGCGCCCTGCCGGCCACCCCAACAGCGCGGACAGCGGCGTATCGACGACGTCGGGCAGCACCGACCCGGCGAGGATGAAGCGGTAGTCGATCCGCCGCCGCCCCAGGGTGACGTAGACGATCGCCGCGCCGACCCCGAGGTGCCACAGGTACACGTGGATCCCTAGTCGATCAGCCGCCCCGGGCCGTAGGGCGCACCCGCGCCCGCAGCCTCGGCCCGGTCCATCGCCTCGTTGGCAAGCGCATCGGCCTCCGCGTTGTCGGCGCGCGGCACGTAGACGACCTCGGCACGCTCGAAACGGTCGAGCAGGCGGCGGGCCTGCACTGCGAGCGGACGCAGCTTCTCGTCCTTGATGCGCCAGCGCCCCTGCACCTGGTTGACCACGAGATTGGAGTCGATCCGGACCTCGAGCTCCGACACGCCGTGTCCGAGTGCCACCTCGAGTCCCTCGATCAGCGCGGTGTACTCGGCGACGTTGTTGGTGGTGGTCCCGAGGGGACGAGCGATCCGGAAGACGTCTCCTCCGGGCAGCCGCAGCACGACGCCGATGCCGGCGGGGCCCGGGTTGCCGCGCGCCCCGCCGTCGGTGTGCAGCACCGCGGGACCGGTCACGCCGGCGTCACCACCAGCAGGCGACGGCAGTTGTCGCACCGCTGGAGCCCGCCCTCGCGCTTCAAGCGCTCGACCTCGCCGGCCGGCAGGCGCGTGTGGCAGCCCTGGCACGTACCGCCCTGAAGTCGCGCCGCGCCGATCCCGCCCTTGGCGTCGCGCACGCGCTCGTACTCGGTCACGAGCTCGCCGGGGAGCTGCGACGCGATCGTCGCCCGCAGCCCGGAAGCCTCCCGCAGCTCGGCATCGATGTCCCCGGTGAGCCGCCCGACCTCCGTCTCGAGCGAGCCGGCGCGCTCGGCGGCCGCAGCGCGCTCGCGCTCGAGCTCGCCGAGCGCTGCCTCGACCTGCTCGCGCTGCACCATGACCTCCAGCAGCTCGTCCTCGCGCGTGGAGCGGGTGCGGCGCAGCATGTCGACCTCGGCCTGCAAGGAGGACAGCTCCTTGGGGTTCGCCACGGACCCGGAGAACAAGCGCTTCTCCTCGCGCCCGATCCGGTCCTCCAGCGTGGCGATACCGTCCTCGATGCGGGACTGCGCGTGGCGCAGGTCGTCCAGCTGCTTGCGTGCGATCGCGATGTCGGAGTCGAGCTCCGCGATGCGATCGCGCGCCGACGCCAGGGCGGCGGCCTCGGGGAGCGACGACCTGCGCTCCTGCAGACGGCGGATCCGCGTGTCCTGGTCCTGCAGCTGGAGCAGCCGCCTCAGCGCCGCGTCGTCGACGTCGATGGGCATCGGGCGGAGCGTAACAGCGAGGCCCGGCGGCGGCGGGGCACGTACCCGGCGCCCGGGGGGACACTGGGGGGGTGAAACCTCGCCTACGAGGGCAGCGGTAATGGTGTTGAGGACCGGCGGCACGGCCCGCCAGCGGGACGAGGACGCGCTCGTCCTCGCCGTCGCCCGGGGGGATGCCGACGCTCTCCGGCAGCTCTACCGGGCCTTCGAGCGCCCGCTGTACACCCTCGGCGTGAGGTGGCTCGCGGATCCCCACCTCGCCGAGGAGCTGGTCCAGGAGGTGACGCTGCGGATATGGCGCAGGGCGCGCAACTTCGATCCCGAGCGGGGGGCGGCGGGCTCGTGGATCTTCGGCATCGCCCGCAACGTGGCGGCCGACCTGGCGCGGGCGCGTGCCCGCGCCCCGGTGCCGCTCGAGGAGCCGCGCCGCGACGAGCCCGCGCCGTGGGACGAAGAGACGGCCTGGGAGGGTTGGCAGGTGGCCCGCGCCCTCCGGAGGCTGCCCCCGGCCCAGTCCGAGGTCATCACCCTCGCCTACGTCGAGCAGATGACCCAGTCCGAGATCGCACGCACGCTCGGGATACCGCTGGGCACGGTCAAGACGCGCCTGTACCACGGGCTGCGCCGCTTGCGGGACGAGCTCGCAGACATGGGGATACTCGATGAGCGGCTGTGAGGACGTGAGGGCCGAGCTGACGGCCCATCTCGCCGACGGCGCGCTGCCGCCGCACCTCGCCGCCCACCTAAGCGACTGCGACGTGTGTCTCGCGCTGTGGCGCGACCTGCGCGCCACCGCCTCTCTAGTGGGCCGGGCACCCCTGGAGGAGGCACCGCCGGAGGACCTCGAGGAGCGCGTGATGGCGATGGTGGCGATGGACGACGTCGCCCAGCTGGCGCAGCGCGCGGCCCTCGAGCACCAGCCCCCCGCGGGGCTCGAAGAACGGGTGCTCGGACGGGCACGGGCCCGACCGGTACGCAGCGCGTGGGCCCGCGTCGCGGTGGCTCTGGCCCCCGGACTGGCCGCGGCCACGGTAGCGCTGGCGGTGCTGGGGGCGCGGTGGTACGGCGAGTCGCATCATCTGCACTCGAGGTTGGAAGCGCTGCAGGAGCGCTTCGGCACCTCGGGGGTACCGGTGCAGGAGACCGTGCTCACCGACCGCCGCAGCGGGTCGCGGGCACACGTCACGCTGATGAGCGACACCCACACCGGTCCACCCCGGTACCACCTTCTGCTACGAGCGGACCACCTGAAGCCCACCCCCCCGGGTCTGCACTACGAGCTGTGGCTGATCGGACCGCATGGGGTGGTGCACTCGGCGGCGTTCGTGGTCGGCCGCTCCGACACGGTGCTGGTCAACCTCCCGCTGTCCGTCGATCCGCTCGAGTACCCGACGATCGAGCTCACCATCGTGCCGGATGCCGCCGGAGAGCTCGTGGGCGGGGTTTCGGTCGCAGAGGGTCACCTGCGGTCCGCGCCCGTGCCCTGAGTTCGCTCGCGCGAACCGCCGGGGCCGTGGCGGGGGCGGTGTCACCGGCCCTTAGGCTGCTGCGTCATGGACGCGTGGCCCGGACAGCCTTATCCCCTCGGCGCCACCTGGGACGG
Source organism: Actinomycetota bacterium (assembly GCA_902812355.1). Taxonomy (GTDB): domain Bacteria; phylum Actinomycetota; class CADDZG01; order CADDZG01; family WHSQ01; genus CADDZG01. The sequence goes on from CADDZG010000035.1 coordinate 4,631, forward strand.
CGAGGGGGTCAACTTCGCGCTCTATTCCGAGCATGCCGACGCGGTCGAGGTGTGCGTGTTCGACGATGGGGGCGAAAGGCGAATCGCGCTCACCGAGAACACCACCTTCATCTGGCACGGCTACGTGCCCGGGCTCGGGCCCGGGACCCGCTACGGCTTCCGCGTGCACGGTCCCTACGAGCCGCAGCGCGGGCTGCGCTTCAACCCCAACAAGCTCCTGCTCGACCCCTACGCCAAGGCGATAGACGGCGAGATCGAGCTGGGGCACAGCGCCTTCGGTTACCGCTGGGGCGATCCCGATGAGGACCTCTCGTTCGACGGCTCGGACTCGGGGGCCGAGGTCACCAAGGCGGTGGTGATCGACGGCTCGTTCTACTGGGGCGACGACGAACCCCTGCGGCGTCCCCTGCACGACACGGTGATCTACGAGACGCACGTCAAGGGGTTCACGATCCGCCACCCCGGCGTCCCGGAACCGCTGCGGGGGACCTACGCGGGCCTGGCCCACCCTGCCGCGATCGAACATCTCCTGCTGCTCGGGGTCACCGCCGTCGAGCTGATGCCGGTGCACCAGTTCGTGCACCCGCTACACCTGCTCGAGGCGGGGTTGCGCAACTACTGGGGCTACGACCCGATCGCCTACCTCGCTCCGCATGCCGCCTACTCGTCTTCGGGCACCCGCGGCGAACAGGTGACCGAGTTCAAGCAGATGGTCAAGGCCCTGCACGAAGCCGGCATCGAGGTCATCATCGACGTCGTCTACAACCACACAGGCGAGGGCAACCACCTCGGCCCGACGCTGTCGTACCGGGGGATCGACAATCTCACCTACTACCGCGTTTCTCAGAGCGACCCACGCCACTACATCGATTTCACCGGCACCGGCAACTCGCTCAACGTACGCCACCCCCAGGTCCTCAAGCTGATCATGGACAGCCTGCGCTACTGGGTTCTGGACATGCACGTCGACGGTTTTCGCTTCGATCTCGCCTCGACCCTCGCCCGCGAGCTCTACGACGTCGACCGGCTGTCGGCATTCTTCGACATCATCCACCAGGATCCGGTGCTGTCACAGGTGAAGCTGATAGCAGAGCCGTGGGACGTGGGCCCGGGTGGGTACCAGGTGGGAAACTTCCCTCCCCTGTGGTCCGAATGGAACGGGAAATACCGCGACACGATGCGTGATTACTGGCGCGGTGGTGAAGGTGAGCTCGCCGAGTTCGCCTACCGGTTCACGGGAAGCTCGGATCTCTACGAGCCGGAGGGGCGCCGGCCCACCGCGTCGATAAACTTCATCACCGCCCACGACGGCTTCACCCTGCACGACCTCGTCTCCTACAACGAGAAGCACAACGAGGCCAACGGTGAGGACAACCGGGACGGGGACGATCACAACCGATCGTGGAACTGCGGCGTCGAGGGACCCACCGACGATCCCGAGGTAAAGGCGCTGCGCGCCAGGCAGAAGCGCAACTTCCTGGCCACGCTGATGTTGTCGCAGGGTGTGCCGATGCTGCTGCACGGTGACGAGATAGGTCGTACGCAGCACGGCAACAACAACGCCTACTGCCAGGACAACGAGATCTCGTGGGTCGACTGGGACCTGCGGGACGAGAACCTCGCGCTGCTCGGATTCGTCCGCAGGTTGATGGCGTTCCGCGCCGAGCACCCGGTGTTCCGGCGCCGCAAGTGGTTCCAGGGCAGGGCGATCCACGGCTCGGGGGTGCGTGACATCGTGTGGTTCAAGCCCGACGGCCTCGAGATGACCGACGAGGAGTGGGATGCCTCGTTCGCCAAGTCGATAGGCATCTTCCTCAACGGGGAGGAGATCCCCGATCCCGACCAGCGCGGCAACCGCGTCGTGGACGACTCCTTTCTGCTGCTGTTCAACGCGCACTGGGAGCCGATCGACTTCGTGATCCCCAAGGGGGGCTGGGGGGAACGCTGGCGGCTCGAGCTCGACACCGCCCACGATCCCCCGGAACCGGGGAAGGAGTGGGCGGCCGGCGAGTCGGTTGAGGTCGAGGCCCGCTCGGTCAAGGTGCTGCGGCGGCTGTGAGCCCAGGACCGTGATGACCGCACCGGTGGCCACCTACAGGGTGCAACTGCAACCAGCCTTCACCTTCGACGATGCCGCGGCTATCGCCCCCTACCTCGCGCGGCTCGGCGTGTCGCACCTCTACTGCTCGCCCTACCTGCAGGCGGCTCCGGGCAGCACTCACGGATACGACGTCGTCGATCCGGAGCGGATCAACGCAGAGCTCGGCGGCGCCGACGGACACCGTCGCCTGACGGCGGCCCTGGCCGCCGCCGGCCTCGGCCACATCCTCGACGTCGTGCCCAACCACATGGCCGCCCTCCCCCGCTACAACCCGTGGTGGTGGGACGTTCTGGAGCACGGACGTGACGGCCCTTACGCGTCCTACTTCGACATCGATTGGGGGCCCCCCGAGCGACGGATGCGGGGGGTGATCCTGCTGCCGGTGCTGGGCGACCGCTACGGGGTGGTGCTCGGGTCGGGCGAGCTTCGCATCGTCGAGCACGACGGCGGTCACGCGCTCGCCTACCACGACCACCTCTTCCCCCTCGCCCCGGGCTCCCTCGACGGCATCGACGTATCCCGCGCCGAGCGCGACCCGGCCCTCCTGCACGAGGTGCTGGAACGCCAGCACTACAGGCTCGCCTACTGGCGCAGCGATCGCGAGCTCAACTACCGGCGCTTCTTCGACGTCAACGAGCTGATCGCCTTGCGCATGGAACGCAAGGACGTGTTCGAAGACGTGCACGCACTACCGCTGCGCCTGATGCGCGAGGGACGGCTCCAGGGGCTGCGGATCGACCACGTCGACGGGCTCGCAGACCCGCTCGCATATCTTCGCAGGTTGCGGGCGGCGGCCGGCTCCGACGCGCCGATCTACGTGGAGAAGATCCTCGCCGCACACGAGCACCTGCGCGACGACTGGCCGGTAGAGGGCGACACCGGCTACGGGTTCGCCAGGCTGGCCACGGGCGTGCTCGTCGACCCCGATGGCGAGGAACCGCTGGATGCCCTCTACCGCAGCTTCACCGGCACGAGCGACACCTTCGCCGACATCGCGCTCGCGGCCAAGCGCGGCGTGATGCGCGACGTGCTCGGTGCCGACCTTGCCCGGCTCGCCGAGACGTTGCTGGGGATCTGCGATGCGGAGCCGGCCTACCGCGATCACACCCGGGAGGAGATCAGGACCGCGATCGAGGAGCTGATCGCCGGCCTCGACGTCTACCGCACCTACGTGCGACCGGGTGCGGGCCACGCCGACCCCGAGGATGTCGACGCGATCGAGGCGGCGGCCGGACGCGCCGCGCAGCGCGGGCGGGCCGAGCCGTTGCTGCTGCGCCTCCTGGCCGACATTCTGTGCCTGCGCCACCGGACCGAGGCTTGCGACGGCTTCGTCGTCCGGTTGCAGCAGACCAGCGGGGCGGTGATGGCCAAGGCGATCGAGGACACCGCTTTCTACGCCTACAACCGCTTCGTGGCGCTGAACGAGGTCGGCGGCGAACCTCAGACCTTCGGCGTGCCGGTCGCCGAGCTGCATCGCCACAACGCGTGGGTGCAGAGCCGCAGGCCGCTGACCCTGCTGGCGACGTCGACCCACGACTGCAAGCGGGGCGAGGACGTCCGGGCCCGCCTCGCGGTGCTGTCCGAGATCCCCGAGCGCTGGAGCGAGGCGGTGTGGCGCTGGGCCGCCCTCAACGAGCGTCATCGCAGCGCGGGCCTGCCCGACCGCGACGGCGAGTACCTCCTCTATCAGACCCTCGTCGGGGCGTGGCCCTTGGAGCCCGAGCGCGCCGTCGCCTACATGGCCAAGGCGACCAAGGAAGCGGGCACCCACACCTCGTGGACCGAGCCCGACCCTGCCTTCGACGCCGCGCTCGAGAGCTTCGTGCGCGGGGTCCTCGCCGACGATGCGTTCGTGAGCGACCTCGAGGGTTTCGTCGCCGGGATACGTGATGCCGGGTGGGTGAACTCGCTCACCCAGACGCTGCTCAAGCTGGCCTCCCCGGGCGTGCCCGACATCTACCAGGGCAGCGAGCTCGTCAACCTCAGCCTCGTCGACCCCGACAACCGCCGTCCCGTGGACCACGGCGCGGCGGCCGCCCTGCTCGAAGAGGTCCTCGCCGGCACCCCCGAAGAGGCCTGGGGGCAGCGCGACCGGGGGGCAGCCAAGCTGCTCCTGACGGCGCGCGCCCTCGCCCTGCGGGGGCGCCGGAGCCACGCTTTCGGACCCGCCGCGAGCTACGCACCGCTCGCGGCCTCGGGGCCCCGGGCCGGGCACGTGATCGCCTTCGCGCGTGGCGATGCAGTGATCGCGGTGGCGCCGCGGCTCGTGCTGCGGCTCGGCGGCGGATGGGACGGCACCACGCTCGACCTGCCGCCGGGGGCGTGGACCGATGTGATCTGCGGCACCCGGGCCTCTGGCAGGGTCGCGCTCGAGCACCTGCTCGCACGCTTCCCCGTTGCGCTTTTGGAGAAGGAGGAGGCGTGACGTCCCGGAGCACGCTCGCCCTCGTGGTGCACTTCCACCAACCCGTCGGCAACCTCGACCGGATCGTCGCCCGCGCCACCGATCGCTGTTACCGGCCGTTCCTGGAGGTGCTTGACGCACACCCCGGCGTACCCATGACCCTGCATTACTCGGGTTGCCTCCTGCAGTGGCTGCAGCGCCGGGCCCCCGACGTCGTGCGGCGCCTTGCCGAACTGGTTGGGCGCGGTCAGGTCGAGCTCATGACCGGGGGGCTGTACGAGCCGATCCTCGCGGCCCTGCCGGGCCGCGACCGGGTGGGTCAGATACGCGCCTACACCGAGCTGCTGCGCGACACCTTCGGCGCCGAACCCACGGGTCTGTGGCTCACCGAGCGGGTGTGGGAACCCGACGTGATCGAAGACCTCGTCGCCGCGGGGGTCGCCTACACGGTTCTCGACGACACGATGTTCCATTCGGTCGGGATCACCGACCAGGCCATGACCGGCCCCTTCGTCACCGAATCCGGGGGCCGGCCGCTGCTCGTGTATCCCGGCGACCGCACCCTGCGTTACCTGATCCCCTACCGCCGTGTCGAGCGCGTGCTGTCGCACCTGCGGACCTCGCTGGTCCCTCGCCTCTTCGTGTACGGCGACGACGGCGAGAAGTTCGGGGAGTGGCCGGGCACCGACGAACGGGTCTACGCGCAGGGCTGGCTCGACCGTTTCCTCGGCGCACTCGAGCACGGCGACGTCCCTCTCACGACCCTCGGCGCCCACGCCGCCGACGCCGAGCCGGCCGGTCGGGTCTACCTGCCGTCGTCGTCCTACGACGAGCTCATGACCTGGGCCCTGCCCACCGAGGCGCGTCTGACCCTCGGGCGCTTCCGCCGCCGCCGGGAAGCCCAGGGCGACCCCGACGGGATCCTCGGCTTCGCCCGCGGGGCACCGTGGCGCGCCTTCCTCGCCAAGTACCCCGAGATCGACCAGCTGCACAAGCGCATGCTCGGGGTCAGCGACGCCGTGCACCGCGCCGGGGCGCCTGCGCACGCCGTCGCCGAGCTCTACCGGGCCCAGTGCAACTGCGCCTACTGGCACGGATCCTTCGGGGGTGTCTACCTCGCATTCATGCGCGCCGCGTTGTGGCACCACCTGATGCGGGCCGAGGCGGCGCTGTCGCCGCCCCGCGGCGTGGAGCTCGTCGACCTCGACGCCGATCTGCGTCCCGAGGGGATCGTGCGCGGCAGCTGGGGAGCGGCGGTGGTGCGCCCCCACGACGGGGGCATCGTGGTCGAGCTCGACGACCACCGCTTCGGCGCCAACCTGCTGGCGACCATGACCCGCTACCGCGAGGCCTACCACGTCGAGGACGAGAGTCCGCCGGGCGACGGCGACGAAGACGAGATGGACGCCGCGGCCGTGCGCGGCACGCCCGCTGCGGCGCCCGGCTTCGACGACCACCGCAGGGCCGGACTGGTCGACGCGATCGGCGACACGCGCATCGCGTCCTACGACGCGGTGGTGGACGGGGACCGGCTCGTGCTGACGGCGAGCGCAGCCGGGGCATCGCTCACCCGCCGGATGTGGGCGACGCCGGACGGGCTCGCGGCCTCCTACCGCATCGAAGCCCCCGACGGCCTCGACAGCGCGTTCCGCTGCGAGACCTCGGTCCTACCGCTGTGCCTGGGCCGCGAGACCCCCGAACCCGACATCCGGCACACCCCGGACGGCCTCGTCGTCGGCGCGCCGGAGGCCGAGGTGATCCTGTCGATCTCGTGGGACCGAACCCCCGAGGTTGCGGCCACGACGATCGAGACCTACTCGGCGACCCTCGAGGGCCTGCTGCGGATGCGCCAAGGGGCCGAGGTGATCCTGTCGTGGCCGTTGGCGCTCGCACCCGGAGAGGCCTTCGAGGTCACGCTCACCTTCGCGCCCGTGGTCACCGCGGTCGCCGGGACCAAGCGCGACCCGGGGGTGGGGGCGTGAGCGAGCTGCGGGTGTGGGCCCCCGCGGCCGGCAGCGTGGAGGTCGTCGTCCCGCCGCGGCGCCACGCGATGGAGCGCGCCGAGCGCGGCTGGTGGCGAGCCGAGCTGCCGGATGCCGGGCCCGGGACCGACTACCTGTTCGCGATCGACGGCGGCGAACCTCGCCCCGACCCGCGGTCGCCATGGCAGCCGGACGGTGTGCACGGGCCTTCCCGCCTGGTCGACCACGGGAGCTTCGGCTGGGACGAGCGCGGGTGGAGCGGCGTGCCGCACCAGAGCCTCGTGATCTACGAGCTGCACGTGGGCACCTTCACCCCGCAAGGCACCTTTGCCGGGGTCGCCTCGAGGCTCGACCACCTCGTGGACCTCGGCGTCAACGCGATCGAGCTGTGCCCGGTCAACGCCTTCTCCGGGCGCTGGGGATGGGGTTACGACGGCGTGGACCTCTTCTCCCCGCACCCCGCCTACGGATCGCCGGACGACCTCAAGGCCCTGGTCGACCGGTGTCACGCCGCAGGCATCGCGGTGATCCTCGACGTCGTCTACAACCACCTCGGGCCGTCGGGCAACTACCTGGCAGACTTCGGTCCCTACTTCACCGATGCCTATGCCACCCCGTGGGGTAGCGCCGTCAACCTCGACGGGCCCGGCTCCTTCGAGGTGCGGCGCTTCATCGTCGACAACGCCCTGATGTGGCTCGAGGACTACCGCTTCGACGGCCTCCGTCTCGACGCGATCCACGCGATGTACGACCGCTCGGCGATCCACATCCTCGAGCAGCTTGCCGCCGAGGTCGATGCCCTGCAGGCGCGTCTCGGCCGCACCAAGTTCCTGATCGCCGAGAGCGACCTCAACGACCCGCGCGTCGTCACCGAGCGTTCCGCCGGGGGCTTCGGGATCGACGCCCAGTGGAACGACGACTTCCACCACAGCCTGCACGCGCTCCTGACCGGCGAGCGCGCGGGCTACTACGCCGACTTCGGACGGGTCGCCGACCTCGCCAAGGCCCTGCGCTCGGCCTTCGTCTACGACGGGCGCTTCTCCCGCTTCCGGGACCGGACGCACGGTAAGGCGCCTTCCGGCCTGCCCGGACACCGTTTCCTCGCCTACCTCCAGAACCACGACCAGGTCGGCAACCGGGCGCGCGGCGAGCGTTCCTCGCACCTGATGTCCCCCGCACGACTCAAGCTGGGAGCGGCTCTCGTGCTCACCGCGCCGTTCGTGCCGATGCTGTTCATGGGCGAGGAGTGGGGGGCGACCACACCCTTCCTCTACTTCACCAGCCATCCCGAGCGGGAGCTGGAACGGGCCGTGAGCGCGGGACGCCGGCGCGAGTTCGCCGCCTTCGGCTGGGACCCCGCCGAGATACCCGATCCCCAGGACCCGGCCACCTTCGCCGCGTCCAAGCTCGACTGGGACGAGCCGCGCCGCCCGCCGCACGACGAGCTCCTGGCGTGGCACCGGGACCTGATCGCCTTGCGCCGGGCCGAGCCCTCGCTCAACCGTTACGAGCCGTCCGACGTCCAGGTGACCTACGACGAGGACGATCGCTCGCTCGTGATGCGCCGGGCCGGCGTCGTGGTCGCGTGCAACCTCGGGCGTCGCCCGGTCACCGTCCCGGTGCCGCTGAGGGCCGCGCCGCTGCTGTCCTCCGGCGACGTCGATCTCCGCCGCGGCCGCGCCCGCCTGGGCCCGGACGCGGTGCTCATCTGCCGCCGGTGACCGACCGATTCTTCGAAGACCTCGTCGCCGAGGCGCTTGATAGCCTGCCGGCGGACATCGCCGCGGCGATCGACAACGTCGAGGTCGTGATCGAGGAGGAGCCCCGGCCCGAGGACCTCGAGGGGCTCCCCCCGGGGACCACCCTGCTGGGCCTCTATCGCGGTGTGCCCCTCACCGCCCGCGGGCTTCACCCTCCGGCGCTGCCGGACCGCGTGGTGATCTTCCGGAAGCCGATCGTCCGGGCCGGACACACTCCGGACGGCATCCGCGACCAGGTCCGGCGCACCGTGGTCCACGAGATCGCCCACCACTTCGGGATCGACGACGAACGTCTGCGCGAGCTCGGCTGGTAGCCCCATAGGGGGGGCCGGAAGGGTTAGCATCTGCACGGAGCCGGCGCGGGAGGGCACGATACGGGTCTGAAGCGCGGCATGCAGCGATGACGGTGCATGCACCCGCTCGGGTGGGCAACATCCTGCTGATCGACGACGAGCAGCGAGTGGTCGACTTCGTGGCGCGCGCCTTGCGTGCCGAAGGTTTCGAGGTCGACGCCGAGACCTCCGGCGAGGACGGCTTCCGCCGGGCCGCGACCGACGACTACGACCTCGTGATCCTCGACCTGCTGATCCCGGGGAGCGACGGCCGCGTCCTGCTGAGCCGCATCAAGCGGCTGCGCCCCGAGCTGTCGGTGATCGTGCTGTCCTGCCTCGACGACACCCGCACCAAGGTGGCGTGCCTCGAAGCGGGCGCCGACGACTACATCGCAAAGCCCTTCGCCCTCGACGAGCTGCTCGCCCGGGTCCACGTCAGGGTGCGCGACCGCCACAACGCCCCCGTCACCAGGTTGCGGGCCGGCGGCATCACCCTCGACCTCCTCGACCAGGAGGTCGAGAGCGCCGGCCGGCGCATCAAGCTCACCCGCCGCGAGACGCTCGTGCTCGCCGAGCTGATGCGCGCCGCCGGCGAGGTCGTGTCCAAGGAACGACTGCTGTCGGCGGTGTGGGGTTATAGCTTCGAGCCGGCGTCCAACGTCGTGGACGTCTACATCCGCCGTCTGCGCGGCAAGCTACCCCCCGGGACGATCGCGACCGTGCGAGCTCAGGGATATCGGGTCCATGCGGGCTGACCGGGTCCGGGCATGGCTGGGCCACCACTCGATCGAGCTGGCGTGGGCCGCCTTCGTGCTGGCCAACACGTGGGGGATCCTCGAGGCCCGAGACTGGGCCACCGTCCCCTTCCACTTCATCTGGATCAGCCTCGCCCTCCTCTACGGCTTCCGCATCTGGCCCCTGCGGGTGACCCTGGGGATCCTGCTCGCCGTGGTGGCGGTTACCTCGGTAGGCCTCGCTCTCGACGTCGCGCACGGCTATCAGATGCCGGACGAGCTCACCGAGATCCCGCTCATGAGCGCCGTGTTCCTCGCCATGCTGTGGCACGTGCGCCGGGCCGAGAGGGCCAAGGCCGAGCTGCGGGAGGTATCGCGGCGCAACCTCGAGCTCCTCGAGCGCCAGCAGCGCTTCATCCAGGACGCGTCGCACGTGCTGCGCACGCCGCTGACGATCGCCCGGGGCCACGCCGAGCTCCTCGCCCGCAGCAGCAGGGATCCCGGCGCGGTCCACGATGCCGGCGTGATCGTCGAGGAGATCGAGCGTCTGCAGCGGCTGTCCGACCGCCTGCTGGGCCTGGTGACCGATGGATCCGGGGCTCCCGGTGGGGCGCACCCGGTGGACGTCGCCGACCTGTTGCGCCGCTTTTGTCACAAATGGGCCGCCTCGGAAGCCCCGATCGCGCTCGGGCCCTGCGCCCGGGCCACGATCGAGGCCGACCCGCAGGGACTGCTGCTGGCCCTCGACGAGCTCGTCGACAACAGCCTGCACCATGCCCCGGGGGCACCAATATCGGTATCGGCGGCGGCACGCGACGGCCGCGTGCACATCCTCTTCACCGACCTGGGGCCGGGTCTGCCCGAACCCGCCGACAGGCTGTTCGAGCGCTTCGCCAGGGGCGATCCCGGCGGGCGCGGCCAGGGCCTCGGCCTCGCGGTCGTCAAGCGACTGGTCGAGGAGCAGGGTGGTCGCGTGCGCGCCGTGCCCCACCACGGACCCGGAGCGTGGTTCGAGCTGTCCTTCCCCGCCGCTCAGGAGCGGGCACCGGAGCTCGGCGGGGCGATGTCGACCGGCCCGTCGAGATCGACGTAGCGGTCGCGCATGAAATGGTTGGGGGCGAACATCTCCGAGCGCAGCACGATGCCTCCACGGGCGATCCACATCCGGAACCACACCGCGCTGGGATGGGGGCCGTGGCCGCCGAAGAGGTCGACGACCGTGACCCGCCGCCCGCCCACGCGCGCGCTGCGCTCGACGTAGGCGTTGCGATAAGGGGCGAACGGGGTCCACGCGAAGTACGGCACCGGCACCGGCGGAGCCTGCGCGGCACGCAGGTGGTACGGGCCGTGCCCGTAGCGCACCCACTGCCGGTGGCCCACCCACAGCGTCTCCTGGCTGGTGCTTCCGTAGAAGACCGTGTAACGCAACCGGTGCGGCACCTCGTAGGCGTAATGGCTGCGCACCCCCGAGAGGTTCTCGCGCACCTCGTAGCTGTGCAGTGAGTTCATCCTGCGCGTGGCGGCCTCGACCAGCGAGGCGGCCGGACGCGGGGGCAAGGCTGGCACGTAGGCCGGGGCCCGCCCGCCGTCCCGTCCACTCACCGCGACCACAAGCCGGGCCGGCGCCCTCAGGGACAGGCGGGCGACCCTGCACGAGGTCCCGCACCGGACAGCCGGCACCGTCCGGGGACCCTCCCGCACGGTGACCCGCTGACGCCGGGTCTCGCCCGCACCGGAGGGAGCGGCGAGGTAGATCCGCAGCTGCACCCGTCCGGGTCGCGCCGGGTGCACGCTCAGCCCGACGAGGGTGTGACCGACCTGCAACGCCTCGGTGAAATCGTTCTGGCGCGGGAGGGGCGACGCACCGGTGGATGCCCGGGTGGCGGCCGGTGCCGCACGCGTGATCGCCGGCAGCGGCATGGTGGCA
>CADDZG010000036.1 GCA_902812355.1 Actinomycetota bacterium
CCCTGCGGCACTGGCCCGGCCCCCTGACCCTCGTCGTCCGGCGGGCGCCCGGCTTCGACGTCGACCTTGGGGGCACCGACCCGGACGGCGTGGCGGTGCGGGTCCCCGCGCACCCGGTGGCGCTCGAGGTGCTGCGCCGCACGGGCCCCTTGGCGGTCACCAGCGCCAACCGTTCCGGAGAGCAGGCGGCGGCGACCGTGGACGAGGCGCGCGCCGCACTCGGTACCGGGATCGCGGTGTACGTCGACGGCGGCGAGGTCGGCGGGGAACCGTCCACGGTCCTCTCGGTCACGGGCGCGCCGACCGTCCTGCGGGCGGGGGCCCTGTCCGCCGAGGCCCTCGGACTCACGCCCGGGGGCTTCGGGGCCTAGCGGGCCGGCACCCGGTCACAGCGACAGGTCGTAGAGGCTGCGGTACTTGGCCGTGAGGTAATCGATGAACGGCTTGGCCGTGAGCGGCCCCCCGAGGACGCCCTCGGCGACGTCGCGCGGCGGCTTGAGGTAGGCCTGGCTGTGGATCTTGTCCCGCAGCCACCCGAGCAGGCGCGAGCCGTCGCCGTTGCGGAGGTCGTCGGACAGTCCTCCGAGATCCTCGTCCGCCTTCTGGAAGAACGCGGCCGCGTACAGCGTCCCCAGCGTGTAGGTCGGGAAGTAGCCGAACAGGTTGCTCGACCAGTGGACGTCCTGCAGGACGCCGGCGGCGTCGTTGTCGGGGCGGATCCCGAGGTGCTGTTCGAGCTTGTCGCGGAAGGCCTCGGCGACGTCGGCAACGTCGAGCTCGTCGCGGAAGATTGCCAGCTCGAGCTCGAAGCGCAGGGCGATGTGGAAGTTGTAGGTGAGCTCGTCGGCGGTGATCCTGATGAAGCTGCGCTGCGGGTAGTTGGCCCCGAAGAAGAACTCGTCGGGCCCGACCATGCCGAGCTCCTGCTCGAAGTAGCCCTTGATGTGGGGCAGCAGCCACGCGGTGAACTCGCGGCTGCGCCCGACCTGGTTCTCCCACAGGCGCGATTGGCTCTCGTGCATGCCGAGTGACGGCACCGTGCCGGCCGGCAGCTCGACCAGGCGCTCGGGTATCCCCTGGTCGTAGAGCGCGTGACCGGTCTCGTGCATCGCCGCGTACAGGGCGTCGAAGAAGTTGCGGCGGTCGGTACGGGCGGTCTGGCGGGTGTCGCCCTTGCCTATCCCCATCGTGAACGGATGCGTGGGGCAGATATCCAGGCGCCCGGCGTCGGTGTCGAAGCCCATGTGACGCACCAGCCACTGGCACACCTCGGCCTGCTTGGCTTCGTCGTAGTCGCCGGTGAGGAACGCCGGTGCTTCGCCGGGATCGGCGAGGACCGCGTCGGCCAGCGGCTTGAGCCCCGCGGTGAGCTCCGCGAACATGTCTTCGACCTCGCGCGCGGTCATGCCCGGCTCGAACTGGTCGAGCAGCGCGTCGTAGCGCTCGTTCTCCCACCCCAGGGCGTCGGCCTCTTCCTTCTTGAGGGCCACGAGCCGTTCGAGATGGGGCCTGAACATCGGGAAGTCCGCCCGGCGACGCGCCTCCATCCAGACCGGGTAGGCGAGGGCGCTCTCCCTTGCCAGCGCGGCCACGAGCTCGGCCGGGACCTTCACCGCCTTGTCGTAGTCGCGCCGGAGCACGCGCACGTGCGCCGCCTGATCCTCGTCCAGGGAGTCGTCGCCCTCGAGCGCGTCGAGGAGCTCCCCGATCTCGGGGTCGGTGAGGCGCGCGTGGGCGAGCGATTCGAGGGTCGAAAGCGAGCGGGCGCGCGACTCGCTGCCGGCCACCGGCATCATTACCGATTGGTCCCAATTCAGCAGCTTGATCGCGTGGGCGATGCCGGCGAGCTCGTCGAGGCGCGTGGCGAGGCGATCCCAGGCTTCGGTCATGTGCCCACCATATCCGAGGCCACCGACGTCCCCCCACCCATGGCGCCCGGGGAACGCGGTCGCCGGTCTGTAGGATCGAGGTCCGTGAGGATCGCGCTGGGGGCAGACCACGCCGGGTTCACGCTCAAGCAGGTCGTCATGCGGTACCTGATCGATGCCGGACACGAGACGCTCGATCTCGGCACCGCTTCGAGCGACCCGGTCGACTACCCGCCGTACTGTGCGGCGGTCGGGCGGGCGGTTGTGGAAGGTCGTGCCGATGTAGGGATCGTGATGGGTGGGAGCGGTCAGGGAGAAGCGATGGCGGCCAACAAGGTGCACGGCGTGCGCGCGGCGCTGTGCCTGGACGAGTTCACGGCCCGCTATGCACGCCTGCACAACGACGCCAACGTGCTGTCTCTGGGGGCCCGGATCCTGGGTGAGCCCTTCGCCCTGGCGATAGTCGACACGTTCCTGGCCACCGGCTTCGAGGGCGGGCGCCACGAGCGCCGCCTGGCTCAGATCGCAGATATCGAAAGACAGGAGTGCGAGCGAGCGGCGGGGAGGCAGCCATGACGAACCCCGGATGGGCCGACTGGGCGGCGGTGGAGAAGGTCGATCCCGAGCTCGCCGCGGCGGTGATGGACGAGGTCCACCGCGAGAACTCCAAAATCGAGCTGATCGCCTCCGAGAACTTCTCGTCCCCGGCGGTGCTCGCCGCGCTCGGGACCCCGCTCACCAACAAGTACGCCGAGGGCTACCCGGGCCGCCGTTACTACGGCGGCTGCGAGTTCGTCGACGTTGCCGAGACGTTGGCGATCGAGCGCCTCAAGGCCCTGCTCGGAGCCGAACACGCCAACGTCCAGCCCCACGCGGGGGCCCAGGCCAACGCCGCGGCCTACTTTGCCTTCCTGCAGCCCGGCGACACCTTCATGGGCATGGAACTCGCCCACGGCGGCCACCTCACCCACGGCTCGCCGGTCAACTTCACCGGCAAGATGTTCAGGGTCGTGTCCTACGGGGTGCGCCGCTCGAACGAGCTGATCGATCTCGACGAGGTGCGGGACATCGCCCGGCGCGAGCGGCCCAAGATGATCGTGGCCGGAGCCACCGCCTACTCGCGCATCTGGGACTTCGCCGGGTTCCGCTCGATCTGCGACGAGGTCGGGGCCGTGTTCTTGGTGGACGCCGCTCACTTCATCGGACTAGTGGTCGGCGGCGTGCACCCCAACCCGGTCGGGTACGCCGACGTCGTGACCTTCACCACCCACAAGACGCTGCGTGGCCCCCGGGGAGCGGCGATCGTGTGCCGGGAGGAGCACGCCAAGGCGATCGACCGCAGCGTGTTCCCGGCATGGCAGGGGGGCCCGCTCATGCACTGCATCGCGGCCAAGGCCGTCGCCTTCGCCGAGGCGGCGACCGACGACTACAAGGCCTACACGCGTCAGATCGTCGCCAACGCCCGGGCGATGGCCGAGACCCTGGAGGAGGAGGGACTGCGGATCGTCTCGGGGGGCACCGACAACCACCTGATGCTGGTCGACCTGCGCCCCATCGGGCTGACCGGCAAGGAGGCGGAGCAGCGGCTCGACTCGGTCGGCATAACCGTGAACAAGAACGCGATCCCCTACGACCCCGAGAAGCCCTTCATCGCCTCGGGGATCCGCATCGGTACGCCGGCGATGACCACGTGCGGGATGAAGGAGGGCGAAGCCCGCCGGGTGGCCCACCTGATCGCCCGGACCCTCAAGGAGGACCGCGACGACGTACGCCGCTCGGTGTCCGCGGAGGTGCGCGAGCTCACCTCTCGCTTCCGGCCCTACCCAGACGTGGCATGAGGCGGACGGATTGATCCCCTACCTGATCGAAGGCCTGCTCGCCGGGGTCATCACCTTCGTGATCACCCCGGCGGTGCTGCGGACGGCGCGGCGCCTGCGGCTGATCGACCAGCCGGGGGACCGCAAGGTGCACGAACACCCCACACCGACGCTCGGAGGCGCGGCGATCTTCGCCGGGGTCCTGGGAGGGGGCGCGGCCGCGATGTTCCTGCCGCACCTGGTCAACGTCTTCCATCGCTCCTCGGAGCCGGTCGGCATCGCTATCGGCGCGGCGGTGATCTTCTTGCTCGGCGCCCTCGACGACGTCAGGGACCTCCCCGCTCCGGTCAAGCTGTCGGGCCAGGTGTTCGCCGCAGGCATCCTCTTCCTGGCCGGCATCAAGATGCAGTTCGTGCTGCTGCCCGGGGGCTACTACTCGCTCGGGGACGACGTCTCGGTGATCGTCACCGTCGCCTGGCTGGTGGTGATGATGAACGCCGTCAACCTGGTCGACGGCCTCGACGGGCTCGCCGCCGGCATCGTGGCGATAGCCGCCTCTGCCTTCTTCGTCTATACCTTCAAGCTCACCGAGGTGATCGGCTACGCCAACTCGGCGTCGTTGATCAGCATCCTGCTCGTGGGGGCCACCCTCGCCTTCCTGCGCTACAACTTCCACCCGGCAAGGATCTTCATGGGCGACTCGGGGTCGATGCTGCTGGGCCTGCTGCTGGGGGCCGCGACGATCGTCGGGGTCGGCAGCGCTCCTCCGGGGTTCGGGGCGCGCGGATCGGAGGTGTTCCTCGCCTACTTCCCGCTCCTGATCCCGGTGGCGGTGCTGGCGCTGCCGGTGCTGGACGGCGTCCTCGCCGTGATCCGCCGGGCGCGCCGGCGGCGCGAGATCTGGCGAGCCGACAAGGAGCACATCCACCACCGCCTGATGCAGCTGGGCCACGGGCACCGCCAGGCGGTGATCGTGATGTACGTGTGGTCGGCCCTGGCCGCCGGTGCGGGGCTCGCGTTCACCTTCCTCGGCGCCGGCGAGGTCATCTTCGGCCTCCCGGTGGCGGTGGCGGCACTCGTGCTCTACACGCTCTTCCCCGTTCTGACGCGCGCGCTGCAGGAACGCCTGGGTGGCTGAGCCGCGCCGCGAAGGGCTCCGTCATCGGGTCTCTTGCTCGTCGTGCGGAGCCTCGGTGACCCGGCGTCACGGGCTCCTGCCGGTCGGGTGGGAGGAGATGATCGACAAGCAAGGTCGTGCGGTGGCGCTGTGTCCCGGGTGCGTTCGCCGCAACCTCTGGTTGATCGAAGCCCGGCTCGATATAGATCCCGGTTCCGGCTTGTGAGCGCACGGTTTCGCGCTTGCGCGGAACGGGGATACGGGTTACGCATTGCAACGAAGGTGGCGCGAGTCAAAGGGGATGGACATGGCCGAGGACAAGAGCCTCATCGATCGGGCCCGTGAGACCGCCGCCAACATGGGCGAGACCGCGGCGGGAGCGGTGCAGCCGGAACCGGGTGAGGGCGGGGTGTTGGCCGCGGCCCGGGCGGCCACGTCGGAGGTGGCACGGATCGGTGCGGACGTCGCCCGGCCGGGCGAACCCGAGGTCCCGGAGACGGCGGCCCCCGAGGAGGTGACGCCTCCCGAAGCTCCGCCGGCGGCGCCGGCGCGGCGCAAGCCGACGGCGCGCAAAAAGACGGCGGCTCGCAAGAAGACCACCGCGCGCAAGGCGACGGCGCGCAAGAAGACCACCCGCAAGAAGACGACCGCGCGCAAGAAGACCACCCGCAAGAAGACGACGGCCCGCAAGCCGAGCGCGCGCAAGAAGACGACGGCGCGGCGCAAGACGACGGCCCGGCGCAAGACCACGGGGGCCCGGCGCAAGACCACCGCCCGGAAGGCCACCGCGCGCAAGAAGACCACCGCGCGCAAGAAGACCACCGCGCGCAAGAAGACCACCGCGCGCAAGAAGACGACCGGCAAGAAGACGACGGCCCGGCGCAAGACCACGGCTCGCAAGACGTCCTCCCGCAAGACGTCGTCCCGCAAGACCACGGCTCGCAAGACGTCCGCCCG
Organism: Actinomycetota bacterium; assembly: GCA_902812355.1. GTDB lineage: Bacteria > Actinomycetota > CADDZG01 > CADDZG01 > WHSQ01 > CADDZG01. Next base: position 5,760 of record CADDZG010000036.1, read on the forward strand.
TAAGACGTCGGCGCGCAAGAAGACCGCCACCCGGGGCAAGAGCACGGCGAGCCGCCGGTCGACCGGGCGCAAGAGCGCGACGCGGCGGTCGTCCACGAGCGGGAGGTCGACGGCCCGCAGGTCCACGGCCCGCAAGGGCACTGCTCGGTCGACCGGGCGCAAGACCGCGACCCGCCGGTCGTCCTGAGGCCTCGCCCCGGCGGCGGATCACCGGGGAGGGCCGCCTCCGGCCGGTACCATCGCGCCGTGCGTTACTACGCGATCGAGGGCCCGGCCCGGCTCGTCGGGTCGGTGCCGATCTCGGGCGCCAAGAACTCGGTGCTCAAGCTGATGGCGGCGGCCCTGATGGTGCCGGGCGAGGTGACGCTGCACAACGTCCCCCGCATCACGGACGTCGTGCTGATGTCGGAGGTCCTGACGCGCTTGGGGGCCCGGGTCCGCTTCGAAGGTCACAGCATGACGATCGCCGCCGACGGCGACCTGCACGACGAGACCCCTTACGACCTCGTCACGAAGATGCGCGCGTCGATCGAGGTGCTCGGCCCCCTGCTGGCGCGCCTCGGCCGGGCGCGCGTGGCGTTGCCCGGAGGCGACGCGATCGGCTCCCGCCCGATCGACCTGCACCTGCGGGGCCTCGAGCGCATGGGGGCCAAGATCGGCGCCGAGCACGGCTACGTGGAGGCGATCGCCGACCGACTCCACGGCACCGACATCGTGCTCGAGTTCCCCTCGGTCGGCGCCACCGACAACCTGCTGATGGCGGCGGTGACGGCGCGCGGCACCACCCGGATCGACAACGCAGCACGCGAGCCCGAGGTCCAGGACCTCGCCGCGATGCTGTGCGCCTGCGGCGCCCGTATCGAAGGTGCAGGCACGACGACGATCACGGTCGAGGGTGTCGACGAGCTGCACCCCGCGGAGCACACCGTGCTGCCGGACCGCATCGAGGCGGGCACCTTCGCGATCGGGGCGGCGGCGACGCGCGGCGACGTCGAGCTGATCGGCGTACGCCCCGAGCACCTGCGTCTGCCCCTCGAGAAGCTCGAGCAGGCGGGGGCCGACGTCACCGAAGGAACGAGCTCGGTGCGGGTGACGATGTCCGGGCGCCCGCGCGCCATGGATCTGGCGGTCCTGCCCTATCCGGGGTTCCCGACGGACCTCCAGCCGATGATGATGGTGCTGCTGTCCTGCGCCCAGGGAGCCTCGATCCTCACCGAGAACGTCTTCGAGTCCCGCTGGTTGTTCGTCGACGAACTCAACCGCATGGGCTCCCAGGTGCGGGTCGAGGGCCATCATGCGGTGATCCGGGGGGTCGAGCGCCTCACCGGGGCGCCGGTGCGTGCCCCCGACATACGGGCGGGGGCCGCCTTGGTCCTCGGCGGTCTCGTCGCCCACGGCCGCACCGAGGTCCATGCGATCGAGCACATCGAGCGAGGGTACGAGGACCTCCCCGGCAAGCTGCGGGGTCTCGGCGCACGGATAACGCTCGAACGCGCCTGACCTGGGCCACCGGCCGGCGGCCGGGCCACCCGGTAGGATAAAAGTGTGGGCCAGGCGACGACCGTTGAAGAGCAGGTCCGTGAGGCGCTGGAGCTGATCCGCCCCGCGATCCAGATGGACGGTGGGGACATAAGGCTGGAGAGCGTCGAAGGAGGTCGCGTCACGGTCCAGCTCTTCGGCACCTGCGGCACCTGCCCGATCTCTCCGGTGACCCTCAAGCAGGGCGTCGAGCGCATCTTGCGCGAGCGGGTCCCCGGGGTGACAGAGGTCGTCGCGGTCGAGGCTTGAAGGCCGACGTCGCCGACCTCGTCGAAGGGGTTCTGCGCGGGGAGCGCAGGGCGGTGGCGCGGCTGATCTCGCTGGTAGAGGACGGGGGGCCCGAGCTCGGTGGCGTGATGGACCGCCTCTACCCCCACACCGGCAGGGCCTACACGGTGGGCATAACCGGTGCTCCCGGGGCCGGCAAGTCGACCCTGACCGAACGCCTGATCACCCGGGCGAGGAGCGACGGGCTCGTCGTCGGCGTTCTCGCCGTGGACCCGTCGAGCCCGTTCTCGGGAGGCGCGCTGCTGGGCGACCGGGTCCGGATGCAGTCCCATGCCACCGACGACGGGGTGTTCATCCGTTCGATGGCGACGCGCGGCCACCTCGGCGGCCTCGCCCTCGCCACCCCCGAGGCGGTGCGGGTGCTGGACGCCGCCGGCAGCGACGTGGTGATCGTGGAGACCGTGGGGGTCGGTCAGGCCGAGGTCGAGGTCACCGACGCGTGCGACACGACCGTCGTGGTCCTCACGCCGGGTTTCGGCGACCACGTGCAGGCGGCCAAGGCGGGGCTGCTCGAAACCGCAGACGTGTTCGTGCTCAACAAGTCAGACCAGCAGGGGGCCCGGCAGGCGTTGCGCGAGCTACGGCAGATGCTCGAGCTCGGAGACGGGGAACGGAAGCCGGACATCGTGCAGACCAGTGCCACCACCGGTGAGGGCATAGACGAGCTGTGGACCGCGATCGGCAAGCACCGCGCCTACCAGGAGGAGAAGGGTCTGCTCGAGCAGCGCAGGCGACGCCGCATCGCCCGCGAGCTGCGCGCGATCGTCGCCGAGCGTTTCCGCAGCCGCATCGACGACACCGCGGGCGAGGTGTTCGACGATCTCGTGGCCCGCGTTCAGCGCAGGGAGCTCGACCCCTATGCCGCCGCAGACGCGCTCGTCGATCTGCTGAGCGAGGTCCCGGGGGACCGGCGGTGACCCAGGGTTAGACTCGTCGCATGAGCGACGAGGCCTATCGCCGCTGGCTGGAGAGCTACAGCCGTGCCAAGCTGCGCGACGACGTCGACTTCGACACCCTTTCCAGCGTCGAGCTCGAGCCCCTCTACGGCCCACCCGACGTCGACGAGCGCATCGGCTTCCCCGGGCAGTTCCCGTTCACCCGGGGCGTGTACCCGACGATGTACCGGGGCCGTCTGTGGACGATGCGGCAGTTCGCCGGGTTCGGTACCCCCGCCCAGACCAACGAGCGCTACCGCTTCCTGATCGACGCCGGACAGACCGGCCTGTCGGTCGCCTTCGACATGCCCACGCTCATGGGACGCGATTCCGACGACCCGCATTCCGAAGGGGAGGTCGGCCGCTGCGGCGTGGCCGTGGACTCGCTGGCCGACATGGAGATCCTCTTCGACGGCATCGACCTCACCGAGATAACGACGTCGATGACGATCTCGGGCCCGGCCCCCATGCTGTTCGCGATGTACGTCGCGGCCGCCGAGAAGCAAGGCGCCGACATCTCGAAGCTCGACGGGACCTGTCAGACCGACATCCTCAAGGAGTACATCGCCCAGAAGGAGTGGTTGTTCCCGCCGGAGCCTCATCTGAGGCTGACCGCCGACATGATGCAGTTCTGCATCGAGCGGGTGCCCAAGTACCACCCGCTGTCGATCTCCGGCTACCACATCCGCGAGGCCGGCTCGACCGCGGTGCAGGAGCTGGCGTTCACCCTCGCGTCGGGCTTTGCCCACGTCGAGCTCGGACGGCGGCGGGGGCTCGACGTCGACGACTTCGCGCCGGGGCTGTCGTTCTTCTTCAACAGCCACATCGACTTCTTCGAGGAGATCGCCAAGTTCCGCGCGGCGCGCCGGATCTGGGCGCGCTGGTTGCGCGACCGCTACGGGGCGCGCAAGGAGCGCAGCTGGATGCTCAAGTTCCACACCCAGACCGCAGGGGTGTCGCTGACCGCGCAGCAGCCCTACAACAACGTCGTGCGCACCGCCACCGAGGCGCTCGCCGCGGTGCTCGGCGGCACCCAGAGCCTGCACACGAACTCGCTGGACGAGGTCCTCGCCTTGCCGAGTGAGGAGGCGGTGGAGATAGCCCTGCGGACTCAGCAGGTGATCGCCTACGAGACCGGGGTCGCCAACGTGATCGACCCGCTCGGCGGGTCGTGGTTCGTCGAGGAGCTCACCGACCGCACCGAGGCGGCGGCCGAGGAGTACTTCGCCCGCATCCTCGAGATGGGCGACGGGTCGATCCTCGACGGGATGCTCGCCGGCATCGCCGAGGGCTACTTCCAGCGGGAGATCGCCGACGCCGCCTTCCACTACCAAAAGCTGCTGGAGAAGGGCGACAAGGTGATCGTCGGGGTCAACCGCTTCACCAACACCGTGCAACAGACCCCTGAGATCCTGCAGATCGGCCCCGAGATCGAGGAACGCCAACGCAAGGCGGTGGCCGAGGTGCGCGCCAACCGGGATGCGGGCCGCGCCGAGGCCGCGCTGCGCGCCGTCAGGGACATGGCCCACGACGACACCGTCAACGCTATCCCGGTGCTGATCGACGCGGCCAAGGCCTACGTCACGCTCGGCGAGATGGTCGAGGCTCTCAAGCAGGAATGGGGCTCCTACCAGGAGCCGCCGATGCTGTGAGCGGGCGCGCTCACAGCCCCCGGCCTCCCCTTATCACGCGGTAGGCGAGCAGCCCGGCGATCAGCGCGAGCGCGATCGCCAGCACCGCCCCGGCGGTCTGCAACGGGTCCGGCGGGGGCGCGTGCAGCACGGTGATCGAGGGCGACGGGGTCGGCAGCGGGCTCACGCCCGGCCCTCCGGATACCACGGGTCGACCGGCGGAGGGGGCGCGGCGAGGCCGGCGTCGGCGAGCGTGACGAGCAGGAGGCGTACCAGGCGAGCGGTGAGCCCCCAGATCACCCGCCCCTCGAACACCCAAGCCTCGGTGGGATAGGTGCGTCCGTCGTGCTCGTATCCGGGATCGCGACGCGACCGCTCGTCGAGCGCTCGGAGCGGCACGTGGATCACCTCGGCGACCTCGGCAGGGTTGGGACGCAGCACCGGCGCGTGCGCGAGCCATCCCACGAAGGGGCTGATCACGAAGCCGGACACGAACGTCGGCGTGGTGTCGAGCTCGCCGACGATCTCGACCTCCCCCGGCGGGATGCCGAGCTCCTCCTCGGTCTCGCGCAGCGCGGCGTGGGTGGGGGAGGGGTCGGAGGGATCCACCGATCCGCCGGGGAACGAGATCTGGCCCCGGTGACTGGACAGGTTCTCGGTGCGCAGGGTGAAGATCAGCGTCGGCTCGGGGGCCGGATAGATCGGGATCAGGACCGCGGCGCGCGTGCCGGCGAGGTCGGCCGGGGGTGGCTGCGGGCGGCGGGCCGCCAGAGCGTCCACCAGGCGCCGGCGGAACGCCTCGGGGGCGGGGGGTGCCATCGGGGCGCCATCGTAGCCTTGGGGCGACCCAGAAGTGTCGAGCGAGGAGGCGCAGTGGGCGAGTTCGTGAGGCTTGAGCGCGATGGAGCCGTGGCCACGATCCGGCTCGACCGCCCCAAGGTCAACGCGCTGAACGGCCGCGTGGCGGCGGAGATCGCCGACGCGGTGGAGGAGGTACGTGCCGCAGACGACGTGCGCGCGGTGGTGGTGTGGGGCGGCGAGCGCGTGTTCGCCGCCGGAGCCGACATCAAAGAGATGGCCGACCAACAAACGGCTTCGATCTATCGCTACATCGGCGGCTTCCAGGAAGTGTTCTCGGCCCTCGAGGCCCTGCCGCAGGTGACCGTCGCCGCGATCAACGGTTACGCGCTCGGGGGCGGGTGCGAGCTCGCCTTGGCGTGCGACTTCAGGGTGTGCGCACGCGACGCCCGCATCGGCCAGCCCGAGATCCTGCTCGGGGTGATACCGGGGGCCGGCGGGACCCAGCGGCTGCCGCGGCTGATCGGGGTCGCCCGGGCCAAGGACCTGATCTACTCCGGGCGCTCGGTCGAAGCCGACGAGGCGCTGGCGATCGGCCTCGTGGACGAGGTGGTCGAGCCGGAGCGCGTCTACGGCGCCGCGCTCGAGCGGGCGCGGCGCTACGCCGAGGGCCCGACGGTTGCGCTGATGGCGGCCAAGCACGCGATCCAGCAGGGCATGCAGGCCGACCTCGGCACCGGGCTGCTGATCGAGCGCCAGGCGTTCGCCGCGCTGTTCTCCACCGAGGACCAGAAGACCGGGATGCGCTCGTTCCTCGAGCAGGGCCCCGGCAAGGCCCGCTTCGCGGGGCGCTGAGCCGCCGTTGTAGGTTGGGGTCTGTGCTTGCAACTGCAAGCGGTCCCAAAGCTAGGAGGTCGTCGACTTGAACATCGTCGTATGCGTCAAGTACATCCCGGACCCCAACGTGCCCAACGAGATGGACGGCAAGACCCTCAAGCGCGAGGGGGTCCAGGGGGTGCTCGACCCCGGTGACGAGTACGGCGTGGAGGCCGCCCTGCAGCTCAAGGAGCAGCACGGCGGGGAGGTGACCGCGGTATCGATGGGGCCCGAGGGCGCGATCGAGGCCGTGCGGCGCGCGCTGTCGATGGGTGCGGACAGGGGCGTGCTGATCACCGATCCGGCTCTGCACGGGGCCGACGCGCTCGTCACCGCCACCGTGCTGGCCGCGGCGATCGCCCGCAACCCCTTCGACGTGGTGATAGCGGCGGTCGAGTCGACCGACGGCTACACCGGCACGATGCCGATGACGATGGCCGAGCTCCTGGGGGTGCCCCAGCTGACCTTCGTCAACGAGATCGTGTCCTCCGGCGACGCCTTCCGGGTGCACCGTCAGACGCCCGAGGGCTACCACGTGATCGAATGCCCGACCCCGCTGGTGCTGACCGTCACCGCCGGTATCAACGAGCCCCGGTACGCTTCCTTCAAGGGCATCATGGCGGCGAAGAAGAAGCCGACCGAGACGCTGTCGCTGGCCGACATCGGCCTCACCCCCGAGGACGTCACCGTGCAGCAGGACGTGGTCGACCTCCACGAGGTGGAGGAGTCGAGGGAGACGGAGCTGGTCCGGGGCGACGACGCAGTCGCCCGCATCGTCGACTACCTGGCGGAAGCGAAGGTGATCTGAGCATGACCAAGCTGTGGGTGCACGCCGAGCTGCAGGGGGGCAAGCCGATTGCCCCGACCTTCGAGCTGCTGACCAAGGCGCGTGCGGTAGCCGACGAGGTCGAGGCGGTGGCCCTCGGGGCCGGGGCGTCGGACGCCGTCGACGAGCTCGGGCGCTTCGGTGCCTCTAGGGTGTTCGTGTCCGACGATGCCGTCTACGACGACTACCTCGCCCTGCCCGCCACCCATGCCTACGAGCAGCTCGTCTCGGAGCACGAGCCCGACGGGATCCTGTTCCCCCTGACCTACGACTCCCGGGACGTCGCCGGCCGGCTGTCGGGGCGGCTCGGGGCGACGCTGATGTCCAACGTCACCGACCTGTCCGGCCCCGGCAAGGCCCGCACCGCGATCTTCGGCGGACGCCTCGACGTGGACGTCGAGCTGAGCGGGTCTCCCACGCTGCTGGTCGTGCGGCCGAAGTCCTTCCCCGCCGAGCCGGCCGACGCGGCCGGGGCTCCCGACAAGGTCACGGTCGACGTCGAGCTGCCCGACGACGTCCGCAAGGCGAAGCGGATCGAGCGCCACGAGGAGAAGCAGGCGGGACCCAAGCTCGAGCAGGCGCGGGTCGTGATCTCCGGGGGCCGGGGGCTGCAGGAGCCCGGCAACTTCCGCCTGATCGAGGAGCTCGCCGAGGCGATCGGCAACGCCGCGGTCGGCGCCACCCGGGCGGTGGTCGACGCCGGGTGGGTGCCGTACTCGCTGCAGGTGGGCCAGACCGGGACCACCGTGACCCCCGACGTGTACATCGCCGTGGGCATCAGTGGGGCGACCCAGCATCTCGTGGGTATGAAGGGATCCAAGAAGATAATCGCCATCAACAAGGACGAGGAGGCCCCGATCTTCCAGGTGGCGGACCTCGCTGTGGTGGGGGATGCTCTAAAGATCGTGCCCGAGCTGATCGAAGAGGTGAAGGCCCGCAAGGGTTAGCAAGGTGTCGTTCCTGGACCGCATCCGGGGGTTCTTCTCGGGCAGGAGGAACCCCGCGCTCAGACAGCTCGAGGATTTCGCCGCCCATCGCAAGGGCGTTGAGGGCTACGTGGAGCCCCGTACCGCCACTCAGTCCACGACTCTGCTGCTCGTGGACCGGGAGGGTGATCACGTCCGGGCGCCGGTGCGCAGCCCCCACGACGCGGCCCTGTTCTGCGAGCGGCGCGGCATCCCGGTCTACGACGCCCAGGTGGTCGGCTACCCCAGGCGGATGCAGCAGAGGCACGCGGACGACGAGCCCGACATCGACGCCGAGATCGCCGAGCTCGAGCGGCGCCTCGCCCAGCGCGACGAGGACATCCCGAACGACTGACCCAGCCCCGGCGCCCGTCCCCGCTGCCGGGCGCCTATCCTGATGCGGATGACCTATCTCGATCACGCGGCCACCACACCGGTGCTCCCCGAGGTCCGCGCCGCGATGGCCCGGGCCCTGGAGGAGGACTTCGGTAACCCGTCGTCGGTGCACGGCTACGGGCGCCGGGCGCGCGCCCTGGTCGAGACGGCACGCGAGCAGGTCGCGGCGGCGATCGGAGCGTCCCCGTCGGAGATCTGCTTCACCGGCTGCGGCAGCGAAGCCGACAACCTCGCCCTCAAGGGGGCGGTGGCGAGGCACGGCGGCGGCCACGTGGTGACGACCGCGATCGAACACCACGCCGTGCTCGCCACGGCCGAGTACCTGCGGGACCGGGCCGGCGTCGCGCTCGACGTGATCGGGGTCGGGGCCGACGGGGTCGTCGATCCCGGCGCGATCGCCGGCGCGGTCGGCAAGGGGACCGCGGTGGTTTCGGTGATGGCCGTGAACAACGAGATCGGCACCCTGCAGCCGGTGACCGAGATCGCCGCCGCGGTCAAGGCGGCGTCGGGCCGCACTCTGGTGCACACCGATGCGGTCCAGGCGCTCGGCAACATCCCAGTCGACGTGTCGTCGTGGGGCGTGGATCTCGCTGCGTTCTCGGCCCACAAGCTCGGGGGGCCCAAGGGCGTGGGCTGCCTCTACGTGCGCTCTGGGGTGAGCCTCGAACCGCTGATCCACGGCGGGGGACACGAGCACGGACTGCGATCGGGGACCCTCAACGTGCCGGGGATCGTCGGCTTCGGAGCCGCGGCCGAGATCGCCGCCGCGGAGGTCGGGGCCAAGGCGGCCAGGGTCCGGCGCCTGCGCGACCGGCTGCTTGAGGGGATGAGGGCTGCGGTGCCCGACCTCGTGGTCAACGGGGACCTCGAGCGCCGCTCGCCCAACAACCTCAACGTGTCCCTGCCCGGCACCGAGGGCGAGACGCTGCTGCTGCTGCTCGACCAGGCAGGGATCGCGTGTTCCACCGGGTCGGCCTGCCAATCCGGAGCGCTCGACCCGAGCCACGTCCTGCTGGCGCTCGGGGTTCCGCCGCGCCTCGCCGACGCCAGCCTGCGCTTCACCTTCGGACGCGACTCGACCGATGCCGACGTCGACGCGGTCCTCGAGGTCCTTCCCCGGGTGGTGGCCCAGGCGCGGCGGGCGGCATGAGCCGGCGGCCGCGCGCGCTGGTGGCCATGTCCGGCGGCGTGGACTCCTCGGTCGCGGCTGCGCTGATGGTCGAGGCCGGCTACGACGTCACCGGGGTCATGCTCAAGCTGTGGCGTGGCGACGCCGAGCACGGCTCGGGGTGCTGCAGCGTGGGGGCGGCCGACGACGCCCGCCGGGTCGCCGACGTGCTCGGGATCCCCTTCTACGTGTGGAACTACGCCGAGCGCTTCGCCGCCAGCGTGATCTCGGACTTCGAGAGCACCTACGCGGCCGGACGCACCCCCAACCCGTGCGTGCGCTGCAATCAGTGGATCAAGTTCGGAGCCCTGCTCGAGCGCGCCGACGCTGTGGGCGCCGACGTGCTCGTGACCGGCCACTACGCGCGCGTCCGCAGCGACGGCGACGGCTACCACCTGCTGCGCGGCGTCGACCGCGCCAAGGACCAGTCCTACGTCCTGTGGATGCTGACCCAGGAGCAGCTCACCCGATGCCGTTTCCCGGTGGGGGAGATGACCAAGGCCGAGACCCGGGCCCGGGCGCGCGCTCTCGGGCTGCGCACCGCGGCCAAGCCCGATTCTCAGGAGATCTGCTTCGTGCGCCGAGGCGAGCTCGGCGACTACCTCGCCCGGCGGGTGCCGGGCGCCGCCCGGCCGGGCCCGCT
>CADDZG010000037.1 GCA_902812355.1 Actinomycetota bacterium
GGATGAGCGACGCCTCGATGACGGCGACCGCATCGAGGTGCTGACCGCGGTGTCGGGCGGCGCGGGGATGTGCCCGTGCCGGCGCCGCGCGCCGGCCCCGTGGGAGGGAGGGCGATGGACGACCCCCTGGTGATCGCGGGTGAGAGCTTCAACTCGCGTCTGATCCTCGGCACCGGCGGCGTACCGAGCCTCGAGGTCCTCGAGCGCGCGTTGCGCGCCTCGGGCGCCGAGCTCACCACGGTAGCCCTGCGCCGCGTCTCTCCGGAGGCACGAGGCTCGATCGTGGACGTGCTCGAGCGGGTGGGTAGCAAGCTGCTGCCCAACACCGCGGGCTGCTTCACCGCGCGCGACGCAGTGACCACCGCCCACCTCGCACGCGAGGCGTTCGGCACCGAGTGGATCAAGCTCGAGGTGATCGGCGACGACAGGACGTTGCTGCCGGATCCGGTCGGGCTGATCGACGCCGCGGAGCGCCTCGTCGACGACGGCTTCGTGGTCCTCGCCTACAGCAACGACGATCCGATCCTCGCCCGCCGCCTCGCCGATGCCGGGGTCGCTGCGGTGATGCCGCTCGGTTCCCCGATCGGCTCGGGCATGGGCATCAACAACCCCTACAACCTCCGCCTGATAGTCGAGGAAGCCGAGGTGCCGGTGATCCTCGACGCGGGGGTGGGAACGGCATCGGATGCCGCGCTGGCGATGGAGCTTGGCTGCGACGGTGTGCTCGCGGCCAGCGCCATAACCCGGGCCCGCCATCCGGAGATCATGGCCGAGGCGGTACGCCGTGCGGTCGAGGCGGGCCGGCTCGCACGGCGGGCGGGGCGCATACCACGGCGTCTCTACGCGGAGCCCTCGACCACCTTCGAGGGCCTCCCAGAGCTCTGAGTGGCGTGGGCCCGCCACGGGCAGCGGCCGGCGACGAGGTCGCAGCGCGCGCATGCCCTGCGGGGGCCGGGACCGCACGGGCGTAGGGATGCCGATCAATATCGGGACGTCGGGGTGGCATTACGAGCACTGGGATCGTGGCTTCTATCCCGCCGGTCTGCCCCGGCGCCGGTGGCTCGAGCACTACGCGGCTCGCTTCCGCACGGTGGAGTCCAACGCAGCCTTCTACCGCTTGCCGGCGCGCGACACGTTCGCGTCGTGGGCCTCCCAGACGCCCGAGGATTTCGTGATGGCGGTGAAGATGAGCCGCTATCTCACCCACATCCGGCGCCTGCGTGAACCGGCCGAGCCGGTGCAGCGCTTCCTCGAGCGTGCCGACGCCCTGGGAGCCAAGCTCGGGCCGGTGCTGCTCCAGCTCCCGCCGACCCTGCAGGCCGATCCGGGGGCTCTAAGGGATGTGCTAGAGGCTCTGTGCCCGGCGGTGCGGGTGGCGGTCGAGTTCCGGCATCCCTCGTGGTTCACCGACGGTTGCCTCGCCCTGCTGGAGGAGCACGGGGCGGCGCTGTGTCTCGCCGACCGCGGGTCGCGTCCGGTGACTCCGCTGGAACGCACGACGGGGTGGGGATACGTGCGCTTGCACTTCGGCACCGGGAACCCCGAGTCGTGCTACGGGCGAGCCGCGCTGGCTTCGTGGTCCGAGAGGGTGGCGGGGCTGTGGGGGCCGGAGGAGGAGGTCTTCGTGTACTTCAACAACGACACGAACCGGTGCGCGCTGCGCGACGCACGCACCTTCCACCTCGCCTGCGCCCGCATCGGATTGCATCCCACGCGCGTACCGGCGGCGCGCGAGGTCCGGCTCCGATAGGCTCCCGCGGCCATGGGTGAGGTCCTGGTAGGCACGGCGTCGTGGACGGACCGCTCGCTGCTGCGCTCGGGCTGGTACCCCGACGACGTCGCCGACGATCCGGGCAAGCGTCTCGGCTACTACGCGCGGCATTTCCCGCTGGTCGAGGTCGACTCGACCTACTACTTCCCGCCGTCGGAGGCGAACGCGCGCGCCTGGGCGCGGCGGACACCGCCGGGTTTCGTGTTCGACATCAAGGCGTACTCTTTGTTGAGCCGTCATCCCACCAAGGTCTCCGGCCTGTACAAGGATCTGCGGCCGGATACCGACAAGACCAACGTCTACGTCGACGACCTGCCGCGCGCTGCGGTGGACGAGGTATGGGAACGTTTCCTCGGGGCGCTGCAGCCACTGCAGGAGGCGGGCAAGCTCGGGGCGATATTGTTCCAGTTCCCCCCATGGTTCCACATCTCCCGGCGCAACAAGCAATACGTGCTGGAGTGCGCGAAACGCGCGGCGCCGTTACGGATCTCGGTCGAGTTCCGCAACGCGTCGTGGATGAGCGAGGAGAATCGTGCCGAGACGCTCGACCTCCTCGAGGGCCACGGATTGCCGTATGTGTGCGTGGACATGCCACAGGGCTTCCCGTCGTCGTTGCCGCCGGTGGCGGTGGCGACCGCGGACCTTGCAGTCGTCCGCTTCCACGGGCGCAACGCGCGGGAATGGGAGAGCGGATCGGTGCAGCGCCGTTTCCGCTACCTCTACGCTGAAGACGAGCTGCAGGACTGGGTACCCAAGATCGCCGCGCTATCCGAGCGCACCTCCGCGACCCACGTCCTCATGAACAACTGCTATCAGGACTACGCGGTGCGCAACGGCGAGCAGCTCGCTGCCCTGCTGAGCAGGGCAAACGTCCCCCTGGCGTCACCTTAGGCGGTCCGGCCGTGGCTCGCTCAGGCAACCGGCGGGCTCCACAGGCACGGCCTCGCGGGCGGTTGGGATGGCCGGGGCGTGCGGCGAGCAACCTGCAGCGGCGGAGAGGAGGCAGGGGCCGCTCCGAGGGAGCGGCCCCTGTGGTGTCGTCGAAGAGCATCGCGTTCGGACGGCCTCGCCCTAGAGCGCGGCAACGATCCGGTTCAGGAGGTCGGAGAGGGCGTGCAACGAGACGTCGTTCTGGCCGAGGAGATGCGCGACCGCGCAGAACAGGTTCGCAAGTAGGTACCCCGGAGCGATGCTGGGCGGTGATCGCGAGACGGACCTGGTTGTATACGTTGCCTCCTCTTTTCTGGTCGGCTCTTCGCACGGCCACCGTTGCGTGCCCACGCAGCCGCAGGGGAGACCGCACCCGCACGGTCCCTTTCACGATGCAGTGTGGCCATCGCCCGGCGTGAGCCGCAGATCTGCCGCCGGAACATCCCGGCGTTTCCGGGCGCAACCGTCGAACCGCCCAGGCCTTCGTGCGCGGGCGGCAGTAGGATGCGGAAGCCGGCCGAGGGGGACCGGCGGGATCGTGCCCGCACCGAGGCGGACACGACCCCCCGCACAAGAGGGAGGGACGGACTTGCGCGAACGCCGGACCTTAGCCGTAGCGGTTGCCTTGCTGCTGACCGCGCTAATACCCACCGGTGCATGGGCGGCCGGCGGGCACCATCAACGCCACCACCGGCACGCGACGGCAACGGCGGCCGCCGTGACGCCGTTCGCCGTAGAGGCGCCGGACCGGCCGACGGGACCGCAGCCCGACGGGGCGCCGCCCGCCTGCACCACGCCCGAACCGGTTCACACCTATTCGTGGATCCACTGCTACACGCCTCAGGACATCCTGAGCGCATACGGCGTGGACGAGCTGCACCAAGCCGGTTACCTGGGCCAGGGCCAGACGATCGTCCTCGTAGATTCCTACGGGAGCCCGACCGCAGCGCAGGATCTGCGCTTCTTCCACGACACCTTCTTCCCCAGCCTGCCCGAGCCGAACTTCACGCAGTGGTTCCCCAACGGCAAGCCCGACTACCACAACACCGCCCACGGCAACGGCCAGTCCGGCCCGGCCGCGGCCGCGGGGTGGGCCGGTGAGGCGACCCTCGACATCGAGTGGGCCTACGCGATCGCTCCCGAGGCCCACATCGTGCTCCTGGCGGTGCCGCCGGCGGAGACCGAGGGCGTGCAGGGCTTCCCCAACCTGTTCAAGGCGATCGACAAGGCGATCCAGCGCTACCCGTCGGGGACGGTGTTCTCCCAGAGCTTCGGGGTCACCGAGCAGACCTTCGGCGGAGCGATGTCCACCCAGATGGCCCGCTTCGATCGCACCTACCAGAGGGCCGCGGCCGCAGGCGACACCGTTCTGGCGTCGTCCGGCGACGACGGCACCACCGGGGTCGCCAAGCCCCACCGGGAGAGCACCGTCTACCCCTTCCCGACCGACGGATGGCCGGCGTCGAGCCCGTGGGTGACGGCGGTCGGCGGCACCCAGCTGCAGTACGGGTGGACGTGGGACCCGACCTGCGACACGCCCTTCACGCCCGACGGCGACTACAACCCCTGCTATTTCGCTTACACGCCGGGCGGCAACACCGAGGCGGTGTGGAACGAGTCGTGGCTGCCCGCGGCGACCGGTGGCGGACCCAGCGCCAACTACCCGCGTCCGTCGTGGCAGGACCCCGAGGCCGGCATCATCGGCACCGATGCCCGCGGGGTGCCGGACCTGTCGTGGAACGCGGCGGTGAACGGAGGCGTCCTCGTGTACACGAGCTTCTTCCCCAACGTCAGCCGTGTGGGCTGGCACGTGTACGGCGGCACGAGCGCAGCTTCGCCCCAGGTGGCCGGGCTGATCGCGCTGGCGAACCAGCAGCAGGCCGAGTCGGGGCAGCCGCCGATCGGCTACCTCAACCCGCTGCTGTACCGGATCGGCAACGATCCCTCGACCTACGCTCAGGCGTTCCGGGACATCGTCCCCCACACCTACGGCACGGCTGCGTCGGGACGTCTGGACGACAACACACTGTGGCAGTACCAGAGCGACGGCTCGGTCGCCCCGGGCCCGATACCGGGCTGGCCCACCCTGACGGGATGGGACATGACCACGGGCTTCGGTAGCCCGAGGGCTGCGGGCTTCGTCGCGGCGCTGCGCGCGGCGCGCAACTCGGGCTGAGAGCCCGGCGGAGCGAGCATCGGGGAGGGGGCTGTGGCCCCCTCCCGGCCCGCGCCGGGAGTCAGCGGGCGCGGCGGGGCAGCGCCGGCGCGGGGATGCTGAGCCGCAGGTTCACCCGCAGCCGGCGCAGCGACCTCCGCATCGTGCGCCGTCTCTTGCGCTCGGCGTAGACGCCCGTCGCTATGCCGGCGCCGAAGACCGCGGCGCCCCCCAATCCCGCGGGTATGCCGATCAGCAGGGCCCGCCGGCGGGTGCGTAGCTCGAGGACCGGCCAGCCACGGGCCATAGCGACCCGGCGCAGGTCGTGGTCGGGGTTGACCGCGTGGGGGCTGCCGACCGACTCGAGCAGGGGGAGGTCGTTGATCGAATCCGAGTAGGCCGCGCAGTAGGCGAGGTCGATACCGCGTTCCCGTGCGAGCCGGCGCACCGCGTCGGCCTTGACCGGCCCGTGCAGGACGTCGCCGACGAGGCGCCCCGTGTAGTAGCCGTGCTCGTCCAGCTCCGCCCGGGTGCCGATCGCCCCGCTCATCCCGAGACCCTCGGCCACGACCTGGGCGAGCTCCTGCGGCGCGGCGGTGACCAGGAAGGTGAGCTCGTCGCGGGCCTGATGGCCCTCGATCACCTTGACGATGTTCTCGTAGACGCGCGGCAGGATGCGCTCCTCGGCGATCTCGCGCCCCATCTGGATCTGCTCGGCCTGGGTGCGCCCGGTGACGAAGCTCAGCATCGAGCGCCGGGTCATCTCGATGCCGCTGCGGGCCTCGGATCCGATCAGGCGGAAGCGGAGCTGCCCCCATGCGAAGCGGAGGATGTCGCCGACCCTGATGAGGTCGCGCTCGTAGGCACCGCGGGCGAGCAGGAAGAGGCTCGATCCGGGTATCAGGGTCTTGTCGAGGTCGAAGAATGCCGCCCTCTGGTGGGTTCCCGCCGCTCCGCTCATCGTAGGTCGAGGATACCCACCCGCCGCAGAGCGGGGGTCGGGGCCGTGTAAGGATGCGCTTCATGCTGATCGGCTCCATGAACTTCCCCGGCCGCTCCGTGCTCAAGGAGATCCATCGGATCCACGACGATGGCTTCGACTTCGTCGACCTCACGCTGGAGCCCCCGGCGGCGTGGTTGCCCGACGGTGCCGAGGTCGGGCGCCTGCTGTCCGATCTCGGGCTCGGTGCCGTCGGGCACACCGCCTACTACCTCCCGATCGCGTCGCCGTGGCCCGAGCTGCGTGCGCAGGCACGCGACCTCTACCGGCGCTGCCTCGACGTCTTCGCCGCGGCCGGGGTAACGCTGGTCAACGTTCATCCCGACCAGCGGCTCCCCTTGCACAACAGCGATCAGATGCGGGCCCGAAACGCCGAAGCGATCGCCGCGCTGGTCGGCGACGCGGCCCAGGTGGGCATCGAGGTCATGGTCGAGAACCTCGACAATCGCTTCGCCGACGTCGACGACCTCGCCGCGATCTTCGATGCCGCCCCCGGCGCACGCTTCCACCTCGACGTCGGCCATGCCAACCTGCGTGTGGGCCGGGGCGAGGACGATCGCACCGAGCGGCTCCTGGAGGCCTTCGGTGACCGGCTCGCCCACGTCCACGTGTCGGACAACAACGGCGGCGGTGACGACCTGCACCTGCCTCTGGGGGCCGGGCGCGTCGACTTCCGCCGGGCGATCCGCAGCCTCAAGCGCCGGGGCTACGACGGCACCGTCACGCTCGAGGTCTTCTCGCGCGAGCGAGAGCATCTGCGCACGTCCCGCCGGCTGTGGCTGTCGTGGTGGCGGGACACGGACGCCTGACCCCCACCGAGCTCGCCTCCGGATCCGTAGCGGGATCGCAACAGCGCTTCACGTGACGCACGCGCGTGCCGATGAGACACACGTAGGTCCGAGCGGTCGCTCGCGGGGCGGCCGCCCAGGCGCCTGACCCCGGAACGCCGCAACAGTGGGAGGGAGCGCGTGGCGCGCGTCAGATCTATCCGCGACCGTCGCGGGCGGAGGTGGCTCACGATCGTGATGGCCGGGCTCGCTTGCGTCGGCTCGGTGGCTCCGGTGAGCGCGTCGGCCCAGACCTACAAGCGGGGCATCGACGTGTCGAACTGGCAGGGCAGCATCGCGTGGGGCAAGGTGGCGGCGGCCGGCTACAGCTTCGCCTTCGCCAAGGCCACGGACGGCCTCGGCTACAACGACCCCTACTACCCGGCCAACCGCCGCGGGGCCAAGAGCAACGGCCTGCACTTCGGCGCCTACCACTTCGCCGAGCCGTCCGGCAGCAACCGCGACGCGATCCGGCGCAACGCCCACCAGCAGGCCGACCATTTCCTATCCTTCGCCGACCCCCAACCCGGGGAGCTGCTGCCGGTGCTCGACCTCGAACGCGACTACGACCCCTTCCACGGCGGCTACCACCTCACCACCAGCCAGCTGATCACCTGGACCCAGGCGTGGCTCAACCGCGTGCAGAGCAAGCTCGGGGTCCACGCGATCATCTATTCCGGCCCGTACTTCTGGCGCACCCAAATGGGGGACACCCAGCGCTTCGCCGACGAGGGCTACGACGTCCTGTGGGTACCGAGCTGGGGCGTGTCGTCTCCCTCGGTGCAGGCAGGCAACTGGGGCGGCGACGGCTGGACCTTCTGGCAGTACTCGGACGGCAGCGATCTCGCGCCCGTGCCGGGGGCCGGGCACGTCGACCACGACTACTACCGCTACAGCAGCTTCGGCCGGGTGTCGATCCCAAGCCCGGACACGCTCCGGGCCCCCGTCGACACCTCGCCGCCTGCGATCACCGGTTCGCCGTTCGTCGGCAACACCCTCGCGGCGAGCACCGGACAGTGGTCCGGGGGGCCGACGCGCTACGCGTACTCGTGGCTGCGCTGCGATGCAGCCGGGGCAAACTGCTCGAAGCTGCAGGATGCCACCGCCTCCCGCTACACGCTGCGGCGCGGCGACTACCGACACACCTTGCGCGTGGCGGTCACCGCCTACAATGGCGCCGGGTCGGTGACGGCGCGTTCCGCGGCCACGCCGGTCGTCGGCGACGACACCGCGCCCACGCCGCCCCTGGTGCGGGCCTCGTCGGGCGCCGTCACCGTGGCCGACTCCTTCGACGTGTCGTGGTCGTCGACCGACGACGCCAGCGGCGTCTCCTCCTACGACGTCTTCTACCGCGTCGCCGCCCCACGGCGTCCCTTCGGTGACCCGATCCCCCTCGCCACCGGTACGCGCGCTACCTCGCTGTCGTTCAGCGCGCAGCGGGGGCGTACGTACTGCTTCTGGGCCACCGCCACCGACGCGGCCGCTAACAAGTCGGCCGCAGGACCGCAGGATTGCACCACCACCCCAAAGGACGACGTGCAGCTGCACAGCGATCAGGACTGGCGCAGGGTGTCGGGGCAGGCCGGCTTCTACCGCGAGACCTACTCTCAGGCCGCCACCCCTGGATACCGGCTGCGCAAGTGGGACGTCACGGTGCGCCGCATCACGGTCGTCGCCGAGCGCTGCCCCACCTGTGGCTCCGTGCGGGTGCGTTTCGCCGGCCACGACCTCGCCGACCTCGACCTGCGTTCGGCCACGACCGCGGTGGTCCGCATGCCGGTGGCGCGCTTCGCGCACCTCCGGACCGGCACCTTCAAGCTGATCACCGAGGGCGGGGGCCGGGTGCGGATAGACGGGGTGGCGCTGGGCCGCCGCTGATCCGGTCTCAGGCGCTTGCCGGGAGCCGGTGCTCGGGTTCGAGGCGCTCGGCGAGAGCAAGCGTGGCGGGGTCGAGGTCGTCCTCGTAGAGGTCGTAGCGGCGGGCGAAGGCGTCGCGTAGCGCAGCGCACACCTCGTCCCATCCGGCCCCCACCTCGGCGGCCACGCTGCCGGCGGTGGACGGGTCCCAGCGCAGGCCGAGCAGGTCGTACACGGGGATCAGCACCCGTGCGACGCGCTCGTGGTCGGACACGACCAGGACCCCGCCCACGTGGGCGGCCCCGGCTACCAGGCGCTGGCCGATCCCGGCGAGCTTGACCGCGCCGCGTGCGTTGACGCTGTGGTCACCGGGGCAGTACTCGCCGGGCACCTCGCCGACGCGGGCGTCGACGCCGATGCCGCGCAACGCCTGCGCGATGAGAGCGGCCATCTCCTCGAAGCGGGCGAAGGTCCGTGCCGTGGGCTGCGGATCGGGCACCGTGTGGGCGAAGGCGATCGTTCCGGGATGGAAGACGGCGGCGCGGCCCCCGGCGAGGCGCAGCACCGAGGCGAAGCCTTGCCTCCGTGCCGCATCGACGGCGTCGCCCAGACGGGGATGGACGGCGTCTCGGCGCCCGAAGGCGACCACCGCGCCGGGGCGGTGCAGCCGCAACGTGCGGGGGATGTCCCCGCGCGCGGCGCGCAGCAGGAGGGCGCGGCTCACGGCGGTGTCGAAGCCGGGACGCTCCGGGAAGCCGCGCGTCACCAGGCGCAGGAGCTCAGCCAGTTCCGGCCCCCGACTCCGCCAGCGCGACGTCGATCGCGGCCAGCACGTCCGGACCGAGCTCGAGCTCGGCGGCCGGCAACCAGCCGTCGACCTGCTCCGGACGGCGGGCGCCTACGATCGCCCCGGTGACGCCGGGTACCGTGAGGGTCCAGGCGACCGCCAGGGCCGGCAGCGTCGTGCCCGCGTCGGAGGCAATCCCCTCCAGCCGGCGCACGAGCTGCAGATTGCGGGCGAGGCGGTCGCCCTGCCAGTCCTCGGCCCGCCGCCGCCAGTCGTCCTCGGCCAGCTCGGCGATCCTGCGCTCGTCGTACTTCCCGGTCAACAGGCCCGATGCCATAGGCGAGTAGACGATCACGCCGGTGTCGTGCTCCCGGCACCACGGGATCACGTCGTTGCGGGCGGACCGGTCGATCAGGTTGAAGGGCGGCTGCAGCGAATCGATGTGTCCGAGCGTCTCGCAGCGCTCGAGCAGATCGACGCCGAAGTTGCTCACACCTCCCCAGCGGACCTTGCCCTCCTCGATCAGCTCGAGCAT
This sequence comes from Actinomycetota bacterium, assembly GCA_902812355.1. Classification (GTDB taxonomy): domain Bacteria; phylum Actinomycetota; class CADDZG01; order CADDZG01; family WHSQ01; genus CADDZG01. The sequence goes on from CADDZG010000037.1 coordinate 9,863, forward strand.
CGTCGCCCACGAGTCCTCGACCGCGGTCCCGGTCTCGTCCGGCCAGTGGAACTGGTAGAGGTCTATGCGCTCGACCCCGAGACGCTTGAGGCTCTGCTCACACTCGAAGCGGATCGACTCGGGACGGAGGTCGCGCCGCGGCGCGTCCTCGTCGGCCTCGTACCAGTTGAGACCGCACTTGGTGAAGACGTAGACCTCTTCGCCCACGGCGCGGCCCTCTAGGGCCCGTGCCACCACCTGCTCGGAGTGGCCGAGCCCGTAAGCAGCCGCGGTGTCGACCCAGTTGATGCCGGAGTCGAGCGCGTGGCGGATCGCGGCCACCGATTCGTCGTCGTCCTGGGGCCCCCAGCCGAACCTCCACGGTCCGCCGATCGCCCATGCACCGAAGCCGACCACCGTGATCTCCGGCCCACGAGCGCCCAGTCTGCGGGTCCGCATCCGGATCAGCCTCCTTCCCATCGGTGTGGGGTCACCCTGCCGGCGCCACCCCCCTATCCATACCCGACGAGGTCCAGCGGACCTCGCCGCCGCGCGGTACGGGAGCCGCCGACCGGGGTACGGGTGAACGGTAAGCCGCGCGTGCACGTGAGGGGGCCGTGGGCAACGACGGGGCACGTCAAGAGGACCGGAGGCGGGATCGACAACGGCGGGCGGTCCAAGGTGATCCGGCCACCGATCCCACGATATCGGCGGAGCGGACCTGTCCCGACTGCGGAGAGCCGATCAACAACCTGCGCGTGACCTGCCCCCGCTGCGGCAGGCGCTACTCCGAGGACGACTACGACGACCCCTCCGCCGGCGATCGCTTCCGCACCGGCAGCGCGCCGGAGGCCGAGCGCGGCCCGGGGGCCGCCGGCGGGGACCGGGGGCCCTGAGCCCGGGGGCGCTCACGGCACCGTAGGCTGGGGACGTGAGCTACGTGCCGGCCGACACGCTCGGGCGACCCCTGCGCGACCTGCGGATATCGGTTACCGACCGCTGCAACTTCCGCTGCACCTACTGCATGCCCAAGGAGGTGTTCGGGCGCGACTACGCCTTCCTCGAGCGCTCCGAGCTGCTGACCTTCGAGGAGATCGAGCGGGTGGCGCGGGTCTTCGTGGGGCTCGGCGTGCGCAAGTTGCGCCTCACCGGAGGCGAGCCCCTCCTGCGCCGTGACGTCGAGGAGCTCGTCGCCCGCCTGGCGCGCCTCGGAGACATCGATCTGGCGATGACCACCAACGGCAGCGCGCTGAGGGCCAAGGCGCCGGCGCTCGCCGCGGCCGGGTTGCGACGCGTAACGGTGAGCCTCGACTCGCTCGACGACGAGGTGTTCGGGGCCATGAACGACGTCAACTTCCCCGTGGCACGGGTGCTAGAGGGGATCGAGGCCGCGGCCGCCGCCGGTCTCCCCGTGAAGATCAACACCGTGGTGCAGCGCGGCGTCAACGACGCCGGTGTGGTCGACATGGCTCGCTTCTTCAAGGGCACCGGCCACGTCGTGCGCTTCATCGAGTACATGGACGTCGGTGCCAGCAACGGCTGGCGCATGGAGGATGTCGTGCCCGCGGCAGAGATCGTGGCCGCGATCGACGCCCGGATGCCGCTCGAGCCGATCGAGCCCGCCTACCCCGGTGAGGTGGCTCGCCGCTACCGCTACCGCGACGGCTCCGGCGAGATCGGGGTCATCGCGTCGGTCACCCGGCCCTTCTGCCGCTCCTGTACACGGGCGCGCCTATCGGCGGAAGGCAAGCTGTATACGTGCCTGTTCGCGGCGCGTGGGCACGACCTGCGGGCGCTGCTGCGCGCCGGTGCATCCGACGACGAACTGACCGGGGCGATCGCCGGGATCTGGGAACGGCGCGGCGATCGATACTCCGAGCTGCGCAGCGCGGCCACGACCGGAATGCCGAAGGTGGAGATGTCCTACATCGGGGGCTGAGGCTAGCCGCCCGGAGTTCGGGGCCGTCGGATCACGCCCACACCTGTGGCGGCGAGCACCACCGGCCGACACCGCGCCCGCCCTTGCGGTGGCGCCTTCCGGCATGCGCTTTGCGCGGTGAGCACCCTTCCTGCTCGAAGGAGAGGGCGGCGACCTCGGCGAGGTGCAGGGCCCGCCCGCCGGTGCCGTGCTCAATCTGGGACCGGCACGAGAAGCCGTCGGTCACGATCAGCGCGTGCTGCGGGGCACTGCGCGCTGCCGGCAGCGCCCACCCGCCGGGACGCAGGCTATGCGCTGGGCGGGCCGCGATCGCCGCGGGCTTGCGCCGCGAAGACGGCGTAGAGCAGTCGGCGGGCCCGGGCAGCGTCGAGGGCGCCGGCGATGAAGGTCTCGCACGATGCCGAGGCGGCGGCGACACCCGCTTGCACCGCGTCAGGCAGCGAGCCGCCCTCGAGCAGGACCGAGGCGAGGCCTGCGACGAGGCTATCGCCGGCCCCCACCGGGTTCACCGCCGTCACCCGAGGGGCCCGCACGGTACCCGAGCGGCGGCCGTCGGCGAAGGCGGCCCCGGCGGTTCCGGCGGTGACCACTGCCGCCGCGGCGCCCGCAGCCACGAGCTCGCCGGCGCACCACGCGGCCCGTGCAAGCGCGTCCCTGCCGGGCTCCACCGGTTCGTCGCGCCGTCCCAGCAGAACCGCCTCGGCCTCGGCCAGGTTGGGGGTCACCACGCATCTGCCTTCGCCGACCGCGTGGGACAGCTGGGGGCCGGAGACGTCGCAGATTGCGGTGGCTCCGGCGTCCGTGGTTATGCGGGCCAGTGCGGCGGCGGCATCCGGGGGCGCTCCGGGCGGGAAGCTGCCCGAGCACACGAACAGCCGGGCGCCGCGTGCCTCCGCCGTCACCGACGAGACGAAGGCTTCCCAGCCATGTGCCTCGAGGTGGGGACCCTCCTCGTTGAACACCGTGGCCCGCCCGTCTTCGAGCACCGTGAGGCATGAGCGCGTGTCGCCTTGGAGCTCGACGCTGCGCACGGCTAGCCCTTCGCCGCGCAGCAGCTTTAGCGCGGCCCTCCCGGTGGGACCGGCGGCCAAGGTCACAAGCACCGCCGGGACCCCCAGGGCGCCCAATGCCCGGGCGACGTTGACGCCCTTGCCGCCTCCGACCGCGGCTTGACGCACGGCCCGGTGGACCATGCCGGGGACCAGGCGGGGGACCGCGATCGTGCGGTCGAGCGCGAGGTTGGGGCAGGCGACGACAACGGCGCCGCCGGCGGCCGGTGACATGTCCGGGTGATGCTAGCCGCGGTCCCGTCGGGACGAGGCCGGCCGGCGTGCCCGCGGGGACGGAGCGGAGGTGTCAGGCTGTGGGCATGTCGGCACCGGTGGTCGACCCACACACCCCGATGATGCTGGCCCGCCGGGAGGCGACGATCCCGGAGGGCGACGGCTGGCTGTACGAGCCCAAATGGGACGGCTTCCGGGCGATCGCCGCCCGCACCGGGGACACGGTCGAGCTCGTGAGCCGCGACGGGCGCGCCCTCGCCCGCTACTTTCCCGAGCTCGTGGCGCTCTTGGCGGGCCGCCTGCCGGAGGGTGCCGTGGTGGACGGCGAGATCGTCGTCGTGGGCGACGGCGGCCTCGACTTCGACGCGCTGTTGCAGCGGATCCACCCGGCCAGCTCACGCATCGGGCTGCTCGCCGAAGCGACGCCGGCATCATTCGTCGCCTTCGATCTCCTCGCGGTGGGGGAGCGCAGCCTGCTCGACGAGCCCCTCACGGAACGGCGCCGTGCCCTCGGCGAGGTGGCCGGCGCGCCGGCCCCATCGATCACCGCTCTCACCGATCCCCGCGCCGAGGTGCGCGCTCCCACGGGACCCGAGCTCGGGCTCACCCCGCAGACGGCCGACCCGGCGGTGGCCACCGGCTGGCTGTTCGGGCTCGACGACCGCGGCCTCGACGGTGTGGTCGCCAAGCGCGCCGAAGGAACCTACCTACCCGGGCAGCGTGTGATGGTCAAGGTCAAGCGCAAGCGCACGGCCGACTGCGTGGTCGGTGGCTACCGCCTCGGCAAGGGGGGCGATGGGGTGGGTTCGCTGCTGCTGGGCCTCTACGACGACTCGGGGGTGCTGCATTACGTCGGCCACACGTCCTCCTTCAAGGCGGCCGAACGCAGGGCCCTGCTGGAGCGCTTGCGGCCCCTCGAAGGCGGGAGCTCCTTCGGTCGCGGCCGTACCCCGGGCGGGCCGAGCCGCTGGGCCCGCGGCCGGGATACCTCGTGGGTCCCCGTCCGCCCCGATCTCGTGTGTGAGGTGTCCTTCGACCGCATGATGTCCGGGCGCTTCCGCCACGCCGCGACCTTCGAGCGCTGGCGCCCCGACAGGGACCCGCGCGACTGCCGCTTCGATCAGCTCGCTGCGGGGCGCGGCTGACCGCTCACTCCTGCCGGCGCCGCGACGGTTGCACCCGGGGCGGCTCGCGCTCGCCCTTGGGGAAGTGGGGGGGCCACGGGGCATCGCCGAGACCCCCCGCTTCGTCCCGATCCGCCAGCTCCAGCAGGGAAGCCAGCGACCCCGGGTGGTCGTCGATCGCCGCCGCGGGATCGCCGTCGCGGGCCACCCGGTCCGGCACGGTCGCCAGGGTGAGCTCGGCCGGTTCGACGTCTGCGACCTCGTGCCAGGCTAAAGGGCACGACACCGTCGCCTGCGGTACCGGGCGGACCGAGTAGGCGGAGGCGATCGTGCGGTCGCGCGCGTTCTGGTTGTAGTCGACGAACACGCCGCGCCGCTCTTCCTTCCACCACGCGGTCGTCGCGACACCGGGCAAGCGCCGTTCGATCTCCCGAGCGAGAGCGAGGGCCGCCCGGCGCACGGTGGTGAAGCCGTGCACCGGCTCGATGCGCGCGTAGATGTGGATCCCGCGCTTGCCCGAGGTCTTGGGGAAGCCGACCAGCCCGTGCTCCTGCAGCACCTCGCGGGCCACCAGAGCGGTGTCGCGCACCCTGGCGAAGGGCACCCCGGGTGTGGGGTCGAGGTCGATCCGCAGCTCGTCGGGATGATCGAGGTCGGCCCGGCGCACCGGCCACGGATTGAGGTCGATGCAACCGAGGTTGACCGCCCATACCAGCGCCGCCCTGTCGTTGATCACCAGCATCTCGGCGGAGCGCCCGCTGGGGAAGTACACGGTGGCGGTCTGCAGCCACTGCGGGCGGTGGCGCGGGACGCGCTTCTGGAAGAAGGCGTCGTCGGGGGCCTGCACGCCGTTCGGCCAGCGGTAGAGGGTGCCGGGCCGCTCCCGGCAGCCTCGCAGCACCCCGTCCGCGACCGCGAGGTAGTAGCGGACCAGGTCCATCTTGGTGAACCCCGGGCCGGGGAAGAAGACCTTGCCTGGGTTCGACACGGTCACCTCCCGGCCGTCGAGCTCGAGCACCTCTCCGGCTGCGGGCATGCCCTGCTTCCTACACCGAGCGGCGCCCGCCCGCGGCGTGGCGGCGACATGGGTAGACTGCAA
>CADDZG010000038.1 GCA_902812355.1 Actinomycetota bacterium
GTCGCGCTGGCGCGGGGTGCCGGGCTTCCGCCGTCGCGCGGTCGCGGGGCGGCGGGGGGCTAGGGATCCGGCCGCTTGACGTACCACTCGGTGAACGAGCGGCAGCGTCCGTCGGGGCCGAAACGCATGACGAAGCAGTTGTCGTAGACGCGCGCGACGGGGCCCCCCGGCTCCCGCAGATAGGTGGTGCTGCCGGTCGCCACCGCGACATCGCCGTCCACTGCGACCGTGCGGTAGCGAGCCTCGTAGGTACCGGGCTCGTCTCGCGTCGAGGCTCCCTCACCACCTTCGCCGAGCCACGCGCTCACCACCGCGTCGCGCCCACGGATCGGCTCGTCGTAGGGATGGAAGCGGTACTCGGCATCGTCGGAGAACAGCGCCTCCACCTGTGACCGGTCGTAGGTCTTCCACGCCTCGACGTAGGCGTCGAGCCAACGATCGACGTCTTCTCGCTGCAACTTCCCCTCCCCGTGAACGCAGGGCTAGCCGGCCGACAGGCCCGCGGCCTCGATGCCGTAACGCACGCACTCCTCGTCGACGTCGGATGTATCACCGCTCGCACCCGCCGCACCGACGATCGCGCCCTCGGGGTCCCGGATCGGCAGGCCACCCGCAGCCGGGACCACCCGCCCGCCGGTCAGGGCTCCGAGCGAGGCGACGAACTGCGGCCGCTCGGCGGCCATCGCCGCGACCTCCCGCGACGACGTGCCCATCGCCACGGCTCCCCACGCCTTGGCCACGGCAATGTCGGTACGCAGGATGCTCGCGCCGTCGTCGCGCTGCACCACCTTGATGTGGCCCCCTGCGTCGAGCACCGCGACCGCCAGGGGCTTGCTTCCCCGGGCGCGCGCCCGCTCGAGCGTGGCTCGGGCGATCGTGGTCGCCTGCTCGAGGCTCAGTTCCGGCATCCGTCGTCCTCCCGTCCGTTCGGTCGCGCAACCGGGGGATGAACGACGCGATGCTAGTGGGCCCCGCCGGGACACGTCGATCCGAGCCGCCATAGGCATGGGGTCGGGCGCCGCGGATCGGCCGCCCTCCGAGCCGGCCCGCCCATCCCGACGCACCCATCGTCCGTAGGACGCACGACGATCCGCAACGGCACGGGAGGCAAAGACCATGCGCAAAGCGATCGCGCCGACGCGCGGCCCCGCTCGCTAAGCTGATCGGGTGGATTGGGCGGGTTGGGCAACCTTCGGCTTCGTCGCCACGGTGATCCTCACCACGATCATGGCGGCGAGCCAGCACTGGGGGATGTCGCGCATGGACCTTCCCTTCATGCTCGGCACCCTGTTCGCTCACGACCCCGATCGGGCCCGGGTGCTGGGCTTTCTGATGCACCTCGCCGTGGGCCAGGTCTTCGCGCTGCTCTATGCGACCGCCTTCTTCCTGATCGGACGGGCGACGTGGTGGCTCGGTGCGGTCTTCGGGCTGATCCACGGCCTCGCCGCCCTGCTCGTCGTGATCCCGCTGCTGCCGGGGATCCACCCGCGCATGGCATCTGAGCGGGCCGGGCCGGAGCTCGACGCGGTGCTCGAGCCGCCCGGCCCGATGGGCCTCAACTACGGGCGGGAGACCGTGCTGTTCACGCTCGTGGCGCACGTCACCTACGGCGCGCTGCTCGGCGCGCTGCTCAAGCCGGGCTGAGCGGCGGCGGGCGGCGCGTCGAGACCGCGTCCGACAGCGCGAGCGCCGCCTGGATCAGCGCCCCGTGGGTGAGGGCCTGGGGGAAGTTCCCGAGGTGCTCGTGGGTGACGGGATCCATCTCCTCGGCGAAGAGCCCGACGTCGTTACCGAGGGCGCAGAGCTCGGCGAACAGCGACGTAGCCTCCTCGATCCGGCCGAGACCCGCCAGGGCCTGAACCAGCCAGAACGAGCACGGCAGGAACGCGCCTTCGCCCCCGCAAAGGCCGTCGCTGCCGGGTGGATAGCGATACAGCAGCGGGCCGCCAGCCGACAGCTCCCGGTGGATCGCCGCGACCGTACCGGCGACGGCGGGCGATCCCGGAGGTTCGAGGCCGAGCACCGGGAGCACCAGCAGGGCGGCATCGAGCTCGTGCGAACCGTAGCTGCGGACGTAGTGGCCGGCCGCGTGGTCGTACCCGCGCGCACGCACGTCCCGCGCCAGCCCGGCGCGCTCGCGCCGCCACCGATCGAGACGCTTCGCCCGCGTGGGATGCACGGCCGCCATACGCAGGCCCCTGTCGAGCGCGAGCCAGCCCATGAGCTTGGAATGGACGTAGTGGGAGGGCTCGCCGCGCACCTCCCAGATGCCGGCGTCGGGGTCGCGCCAGCGCCGCGCGACGAAGTCGACGAGGTCGCAGACCTGACGCCACGTCGCCCGGTGCAGCCGGGATCCGGCTCGCTCAAGGGCCCAGGCAGCGTCGACGACCCACCCGTAGACGTCGAGCTGGTGCTGTTCGGCAGCCGCGTTCCCGAAGCGCACCGGGGTGCTGCCCCGGTAACCCGGGATGTCGAACAGCTCCAACTCGCGTGAACCCGGCTTGCCGTCCAGGGTGTAGGCGACGTGCAGGCGGGGGCGAGTGAGGCGACCGGCGACCATGAGCCAGTGCAGGAAAGAGTGCGCTTCGTCGCTCATCCCGACCCCGAGGCATGCAGCGGTGGCGATCGCGGCATCGCGCGGCCACGAGAAGCGGTAGTCCCAGTTCCGGGAGCCGCCGAGCTCCTCGGGCAGGGAGGTCGTCGGCGCGGCCACCGACGAACCCGCAGGCACGTAGGTGAGCAAGCGCAAGGTTATGAGGCTGCGGAGCACGATCGCCCGTGCCGGGCCCCCGTAGGTGCTGCGTGCGCTCCACGTCCGCCACCACGCGTCGGCGCGCTCCAGCAGGTCGAACGCAGCCCGGGGTGACACGAAGACGTGCGGTTGGCCGTGCGACATGCCGAGCACGAAGGTGACCGGTCGCCCCGGTTCGACCACCACCCTCGCGGGACGGCCGGGTCCGGCCGCGACCGGCGGGTCGGCCTCGAAAGACAAGCTCACCCGGCCCCGCATGAACAGAGCTGCGTCCCCGTGGCGTCTCGCAGGCGGCACCCCTCCTCGGATCCCGAGACGCGGCTCGAACGCGATCGTGACCGCGGCCGGGGCCCCCCGGGCCACCAGCCTGCGCACGAGCAGGGCATGGGGGCGCAGCCCCCCGTGCATCTCGAGGGCCATGCCCTCGATCAGGGTGAGCTCGCCACCGGGGACGCGCCACGTCGTTTCCAGCACCGCCGACCCGGGACGGTAGCTGCGGGCGACGCCGAGAACGCCCTCGGGGATCAGCGAGAAGTGCCCGGCATCGTCGCCTCCGACCAGCCGCCCGAATACCGGCTCGCCGTCGAAGCGCGGCAGGCAGAGCCAGTCGATCGAACCGCGCGTCGAGCACAGGGCCGCGGTGCGGCCGTCGCCGATCAGAGCGTAGTCGGCGATCGGGGGCAGGGCAGGCGACCCTCCCGACACCGTCATGCCCTCCCGCCCTCCTCACCTCGGTCGAACCGGCGCCGCGGCAAGCCTAGGACGAGCGCCGCGGGTCCAGGACGAGCGCGCGGGACACTCCGTCGCGGCACTCGTCCCAGGTCCCTACGGGAGGTAGCCGCCGCCGGCTTGCGGCATCACGCGGGGTGCGCGCCGCGGGCCACCTCGCCGGGCTTGATCGTGATAGCCACAAGCGCCACCACCAGGCCCGCGAGCAGGAACAGCGCCCCGACCTCGAACGCGGTGGCCCACCCATGCACCAGCGCATGCTGCCGGAGGGCGAGCTCCCGGGCCGCGGGCCCAGCACCGGCGCGGACCCCGGTGCGAAGGGCGACCGCCCCCGCGGCGAGATCGTGGCGGATCGCCGCCGAGGCCACGGTGACGAGGGCCGAGAGTCCGAGCGTGCCGCCGACCTGCTGCATGACGTTGAGGGTGGCCGACGCGATGCCGGCATCCCGGTCGCGCACGCCCGACACTGCGGTCAGGGTCACCGGCACGAAGATCAACGCCATGCCGGCCGCGATCACCACCGTCGCCGGCAGCAGGTGGGTGAGGTACGAGGAGCCGGTGCCGATGCGGGACAGCCACAGCAGCCCTGCGGCGGCGAAGCCCATCCCCGCCCCCAGCAGGTAACGGGTCGGTACGACGGCGACGAGGCGGCTCACGATCTGGGCCACAACGACGATCGTGGCGCTGATCGGCAGGAACGCGAAGCCCGCCCGCAGCGGGCTGTAGCCGAGGATCTCCTGCACGTACTGGGTGAGGAAGAAGAACATGGTGAAGATCGCCGCCGCCGTGGTCACCATCGCGAAGTAGCCGCCGGCTCGGTTGCGGTCCAGGAACAGACGCAGCGGCATCAACGGCTGCAGGGCGCGCTGCTCGACGGCGACGAAGGTCGCCAGCAGCAGCGCGGCGGCCGCGAAGGCTGCGATCGTGACGCCGTCCGACCACCCGCTCGACGCGGCGTGGATGAAGCCGTAGGTGAGCGCTCCCACGCCCAGCGTGGCCGTGAGCGCGCCGGGGAGATCGAGCCGGCCGGGGATGCGCTCGCCGCGCGGCAGCACGTAGGGCGCCGCCGAGGCGATCAGGACGCCGATCGGGAAGTTCACGAACAGCACCCAGCGCCACGAAACGAGCTCGGTGAGCAGACCGCCGGCGATCAGCCCTATCGCGCCACCGGCCCCCGAGACCGCGGCGTAGACACCGAACGCCCGGTTGCGCGCCTTGCCTTCCTCGAACGTCGTGGTGACGAGGGACAGCGCGGTCGGGGACGCGATCGCGCCGCCGACCCCCTGGGCGACCCGCGCCGCCAGCAGCCACGCCTCGCTGGTTGCGAAGCCGCCGACCAGGCTTGCCCCGGCGAACAGCAACACGCCGGTCACGAACATCCGGCGCCGCCCGAAGACGTCTCCGGCGCGGCCCCCGAGCAGCAACAGCCCGCCGAAGGCGAGCGTGTAGGCGTTGAGCACCCACGCCAGCCCGGTGCGGCTGAAGCCGAGGGCCGCCTGGATGTGAGGTAAAGCGATGTTCACGATCGTCGCATCGAGGATCACCATGAGTTGCGCCCCCGCGATCACCGTCAGGGCGAGGCCGGGATGAACCGCCCGGCGCGCGGAGCCTTCGGGGGGCGCGGGTCTGCGGTCGAGGACGCGCGTTGCCATGTCCACTCTCCTTCCGTCCGAGATGCGCCGGTGCGGGGGCCGGAGGGGGGTCCGGCCCCCGGGTCGCGGGGGGAACCACCGGCGCTCGCGACCATCGTCGGGTCGGCGGAGATTAGAAACATCCGCCGATGCGCGGAGGTTCCCGGGCCCGGCGCGCACCACGATCGCGTCGTGGAAATCCACCTGACCCTCGACGCGGTGCAGCCCCCACAAGGCCGCCTCCTGCTGTCGCCTGCCGGAGGTCCTCCCGGACAGGGCCCGCTCGTGGAGATCCGCTTCGAGGGGTGGCTCGGACTCCTCGTCGCCCTGCACGAGGTCATCGCCGAGCAGCGGTACCCGCACGGTCCCTCATCCTGACCGGTGCCGCCGGCAGAGCAAGCGTGTCGCGACCGCCGAGTAGCATGCGGTCGGTGACGACGCTGCGCGCCGCCCGGCTGCACGGGCGGGCGGACGAAACGACCCGGCTCGACGATGCCCTCGCCCGCGCGACCCCCGGCCGGCTCTCAGCGATCTTCGTCGAGGGCGAGGCGGGGGCCGGCAAGACACGTCTGCTCGAGCAAGCGGTCGAGCACGCCCGGCGACGCGGCTTCCGGGTGTTCGCGGCGCGCGCCGAAGAGCTGGAGAGCAGCCGCCCCTTCGGGGTGATCGCCGACGCGCTCGGGTGCGAGCGCTCGTCCACCGATCCCCGGCGCGCGGCGATCGCACGTTCGATCGCGCCGGACCTCGATCGCGGCGACGACGCTCCCAGCATCAGCAGCGACCCGGGCCTGCAGTACCGCGTGGTGGGGGCGCTGGTCGAACTGATCGAGGCCGCGGCGATGGACGGGCCGGTGACGCTGGTGCTCGACGACCTCCAGTGGGCCGATCCTTCGAGCCTGCTCACGATCAGGTCGGTGTGCCGACGGCTCGCCTACCTCCCGGTCGCCCTGGTGGCGAGCCTGCGACCGATGCCCCGATCGCCCGAGCTCACCCGCTTGCTGGACGCCTGCCGTGTCGAGGGTGGGTCGCACCTCGTGCTCGAGCCGCTGACGGAGGACGACGTCTTCGCGCTCGCCGCCGACTGCCTCGGGGCAGCGCCCGGCCCCCGCCTGCAACGGCTACTGCGGGGGGCCGCCGGCAACCCCCTGTTCGTGGTCGAGCTGCTGCAGGCGATCGAGGGCGAGGGTGGCATAACCTTTGTCGAGGGGCAGGCCGAGGTCACCCGGGCGCGTCTTCCGACCACGTTGCGCCTCGCCCTGCTCCACCGCATCGCCTTTCTCCCGCCGCCGGTCCTCGAGATCATGCGCCACGCATCGATCCTGGGTTCGAGCTTCACCCCCCTCGACCTCGCGACCGTCACCGGGCGCCCGGTGGTTGCCCTGTCCGGGATGCTCGGCGAAGCGATCGCCGCCAACCTCCTCGAGGACGCGGGCGATAGGCTGCGCTTCCGCCACGATCTGATCCGCGACGCGATCTACGAGGACATCCCCGAGGCCGTGCGCATGGGCCTGCATAGTGAAGCCGGCCGGCGCCTGGCCGCGGCCGGTGCTCCGGCGCTGCAGGTGGCCGAGCACATCGTCAGGGGGGCGAAGCCGGGCGACGACGAAGCCCTGCGCTGGCTCGCCGCCGCCGCCCGGGATGCCGCGCCGTGCTGCCCCGAGGTCGCCTCCCACCTACTCGGCAAGGCGGTCGCGCTCGCCGGGCCGGCCCATCCCGACAGGGACCGGTTGCTCGCCGACCGCGCCGTGAGCCTGATGTGGTCCGGGCGCATCCCCGAGGCCGAGGCGATCTGCCGCGAGCTGCTCGGGCGCGACCACGACCCCGGCGTCGAAGGCATGCTGCGCACCTCGCTGACGCGTACCCTCCTCGCTCAGGGCCGGGTGCGCCACGCGCTCGAGGAGGCCGAGGCGGCCCTCGGCTCACCCCACCTCACCGACGGCGAGCGGGTCGCCGCCAAGGCCTGGGGAGGACTGGCCCGCCTATGGCTGTGGGACTTCGACGGTGCCCTCGCGTTCGCCGACGACGTCGCGGCGGCTACCCGGGATGGCGACGACCCGCTGAGCGCGTGCGTCGGCATGGCCGTGCGAGCGACCCTGCTGAGCTTCCGAGGGCGGCCCGAGGAGGCGCTGTCGGTGATCGACGAGGCGGTGCGGGTGGCCGATGCCAGCCCCGACCGAGTCGGGCACCGCTTCCAGCTGCACGCGGCCCGCGGTCACGTGCTGGCCGAGCTCGATCGGCTCGACGAGGCGATCGCGGCGCTCGAGGCCGGCCGCAAGCTCAGCGAGGAGCTGGGCACGCGCTGGAACCTGCCGACCTACGAGGTGTTCATGACTGCGGCCCGCTACCTCGCAGGGCAGTGGGACGACGCGGCGGCGCAGTTCGAGGCGAGCCTCGAACTCGCAGCCGACACCGGCGAGAGCCACTCGCTGATCCTGGCCCGCAGCATCATGGCGATGATCGCCCTGCACCGCAACGACCTCGAGGAGGCCGCCCATCACGCTGCGCTGGCCGAACGGGACCTCGTCGAGACCGGGCCCCGCTATCGCGCGCACTGGGCATGGTGGGCGAAGTCGCTGGTCCAGGAGGCCGAGGGCGACCTCGAGGGAGCCCGGGACACGCTGGGCCGTCTGTGGAACGCGTGCACGGATGCCGGCTTCGTCTCCGAGCTGCCGCTGATCGGCCCTGACCTCGTGCGCATCGCCACGGCGCTAGATGACCGTGACCTCGCCACCGCGGTCGCCGCGGCCGTCGAGCAGGTCCCCGAGGTCGGCACGCGCACGTGGGTCACGGGCGCGGCCCTGCGCTGCCGGGGCGTCGCCGGGTCCGAGGTCCGGCCGTTGCTGGAGGCCGTGGACGTGTGCGCCCGCAGCGCTCGCCCGCTGGACGAGGCCCTGGCGCGCGAGGCAGCCGGCACATTGCTGGCAAAGCAGGGGCGCCTCGACGATGCGCGCCGCCTCTTCGAAGGAGCACTACGGATCTACGAAGACCTCGATGCCGAGCGCGACGCGGCGCGTGCCGAGTCGATCCTGCGCGCTCACGGTCTGCGCAGGGGCCGGCGAGGAGCGCGCAAGCGCCCGGCGGTTGGGTGGCAGAGCCTCACCCCGACCGAGCGCAGGGTTGTGGAGCTCGTGGCCCAGGGCCTGTCCAACCCGCAGATCGGCGAGCGCCTCTTCATCTCCCCGCGCACGGTGCAGACCCATCTCGCCCACGTGTTCGCCAAGCTCAACGTATCGGGCCGGGCCCAGCTGGCGGCCGAGGCGTCGCGCCGGTCCCTGGCGCGCCCGTCCCCACGCTGATCCGGCTCCCGGCGACACAAGCTCCGCCGGTCGGCGGATGTCTCGGGCCCGGAGGATGACCAGGATCACGCCGCAACGGTCAATCGGTGCCGCCTGCCCCGTGGCTCCGTGCGGCGGGCGAGCGTGACCCCGCCCGGCGATCACCTCGTCCCGCCGCATCCCCGTCGCGGGCGGGCGCCCCGCCTACCGGAGAGGAGGAGGCATGGGTCCGCTACATCCCGAGATGTGGCGCGAGCTGGTTCGGGCCCACATCTCGGACCTGCAGGCGCAGGCCGAGAGACGGCGCATCGTCGGCCGCGCACGGCATGCGCGCCGCCGGGCACGTGCCCCGGCCCCGGCAGCGAGTCCCGGCGAGGAGCTGACGCTCGCCTACGAGGCGCTGCTGCAGGCGTCGGCCGCGGCGCAACGGGAGCCGGCCGAGCCCATCGATGCCGGATCGGTGAGCGCCGACCGCGACCGGCCACGCTGCGAGGTCGCCTGAGGTCGTAGCGGGCGAGGCCGCGTCGACCGCGGCCCCGCCCTCCCGGTTCAGCGCGACGGATCCGGTAGCCGGTCGCGCCCGCGCAGCCGCGCCAGGACCTCGGGGATCCCGGCCCCCAGCAGCACCACGGGGCGGACACCGGCCCGCTCGAGCAAACCCGCGGCGATCGTCGAGCGATACCCGCTTGCACACCCGACCCACACCTCGTCGCCTGCAGCGAGACCATCGGGCACCTGTCGGGCGAGATCGGGCAGGTAGCGCAGGATCGATCCCTCCAGGTGTCCCTCCCGCCATTCGTTGGGGGCGCGCACGTCGAGCACCCTGGTCGCGGGATCGGACACCGCTGCGGCGAAGGTGTCCACGTCCACGGTCCTGAAGGAACGCAGCTCGCGCCCGGAAGCGCACCACCCCTCGACACCGTCCAGGAAGCCGACGACGCGTTCGAAACCGATGCGGGCGAGGTCGATCGCCAGCTCACCGGGATCGCCGTCGTCGATGACGAGCAGCACGGGGCGGTCGAACGGCAACAGCCATCCGACCCACGACGCGAACCCGTCACCGGCCGGGATGCCGAGCGAACCAGGAAGGTGTCCGGAGGCGAAGTCCCGCTCCGGCCTCGCGTCGACGACCGTGGCGACGCCGGCAAGCGCCTCGACCTGATCCGGTCCGAGCTCCGGCACCGGGCGACGGGGCAGCGGGCGCGGGTCGATCAGGTTCAGCGGACCCATGTGCGCGTAGTAGCTGGGATAGGGGACCAGGCCGGCAAGGTGTTCTCGGGCGAAGGCCTCGGGATCGCGGTGGCGCAGCACGGGATTGCCCTCGACCTCGGCGGCGATCGTCGACACCGTCTTGCCGGCGTTGGAAGCCGTGCAGAACGAGCCTTCCCCGTGGGTCGGATAGAGGCAGACGTCGCCCGGCAGCGCGGCGAGCCGGCGCACCGAACCGAACTGCGACACCGCGAGCTCGTAGGCGCGCTCGGGGCCGAGTAGGTCGGTGCGACCGGCAGAGCCCACCAGCAAGCTGCCGCCCGAGAACAGCGCGCGCGGGCGGCCGTCGATCAGCACCAGGTAGCTGACGTGCTCGGGGGTGTGCCCCGGGGTGTGGATCGGACGGATCGACATGCCCCCTTCACCCTCGAGGTCCTCCATGTGGAACGCTCGCACATGGGGGAAGGCGACCCCGGCCCCCGCCGGGAGCACGTGCTCGGCGCCGGTGCGGCGAGCGAGCTCCCTGCCCCCGGAGATGTAGTCGTTGTGCAGGTGCGTCTCCAAGACGTGGGACACCTCGACCCCCGCGTCGCGGGCCGCGGCGAGGAAGCGGTCGACGTCACGCTGTGGATCGACCACCAGCCCCCGGCCTCCGTGGGTCAAGAGGTAGGTGGTGTCCCCCAGCCCCGGTGTGCGCAGCGCGACGACGTCCATGCTCCCTCACCCCTCGCTCAGGCCAGCTGCAGGAACAGCTTCTCCAGCTCGGCTTCGCTGTAGCCCGCGCGCGCCGCCGCCTCGCGGTCCGCGAGACACGCGCGCAGGCCGCTCGCCAGCAACTTGAAGCCGGCACGATCCAGAGCCCGCGACGCAGCCGAGATCTGCCTCACGACGTCGCGGCACTCCCGGCCGGATTCGATCATGTCGATGATCCCGCGCACCTGGCCCTCGACCCGGCGCAGCCGGACCACGACCTCGGAGACCGTCGACTCCTCCAGGCGCATGGCCGAACCGTCCTCCTTCCCGTTGGGCGCCGCAAGCACCCTCATCGACTTATACCCCCCGGAGTATATGGACGCACGGCGCCCAGGCTCACATCGGGACGGGCGCACTCGCATTACCCCCCGGGGGTATCGTGGTACGGTGAAACCGAAGGAGTCGTGAGGGAGGCAGCCATGGCCGCACGCGTCACCTACTCGGTCCCCGGGATGCACTGCGAGCACTGCGTGCGCGCCGTCAGCGAGGAACTGTCGGCCGTGCCGGGCGTCGAGGACGTCGACGTCGACCTCGGCACCAAGCAGGTCACGGTGATGGGCACCGACCTCGACGATGCCCGCCTGCGTGCCGCGATTGCCGAAGCCGGCTACGAGGTCGGGTGATGGCCGTCGACGGCCGCACGGCGGCGGCGAGCGGCGAGCGGGACCGGATCCGCCTCGAGATCGGGGGAATGACCTGCGCTTCGTGCGCCGCGCGCATCGAGCGCAGGCTCAACCGGCTCCCGAGCGTCGAAGCGTCGGTCAATCTCACCACCGAAGAGGCAGCCGTGACCTTCGACCCCTCCGCCGTCGCTCCGGACGAGCTCGTGGCCACGGTCGAGGCGGCGGGTTACAGCGCACGGCTGCCGGACGAGGCCGGCGACCGAGCCGACGCGGATGAGGGCCGCGGGCCCCTGCTGCGGCTCATCCTCGCGGCCGCCCTGACTGTTCCGGTGGTAATCGTCGCCATGCTGCCCCAGGCCCGGTTCCCAGGCTGGCAGTGGATGTCGCTGGCGCTGTCGGCACCGGTCGTGCTGTGGGCGGGCTGGAGCTTCCACCGCACCGCCCTGGTGACCGCACGCCACGGTGCCGCAACGATGGACACGCTGATCTCCCTCGGGACCCTCGTCGCGCTGTCGTGGTCTACCGCGACCCTCGTGACCGGCTCCGGCACCCACACCTACTTCGAGGTCGCCGCCGTCATCACCACCCTGATCCTGCTCGGGCGCTACCTCGAGGCACGCGCCCGCCGGCGCTCGGGCGCGGCCGTACGCGCCCTGCTCGAGCTTGGTGCCCGCAGCGCGCGCATCGTGCGCGACGGCCGCGAGGTCGAGGTCCCGATCTCGCAGGTGGCCGTGGGCGACCGCTTCGTCGTCCGCCCCGGCGAGAGGATCGCCACCGACGGAGTGGTCGAAGAGGGGAGCTCGGCGATCGACCGGTCGATGCTCACCGGCGAGCCGATCCCCGAGGAGGTCGGCCCCGGGGATGAGGTCGCTGGAGCCACGATCAACACCTACGGACGGCTCGTGGTACGGGCGACCAGGGTCGGAGCCGACACCGCTCTTGCCCGGATCGCCCGACTCGTGCGTGAGGCGCAACAGGGCAAGGCCGGTCTGCAACGGCTCGCCGACCGGGTAGCCGGCGTGTTCGTGCCTGCGGTGATCGCGGTGGCGGTGGCGACGCTGGTCGGGTGGCTCGTAGTCACCGGCGAGGCGGGACGTGCCGTCACCGCCGCCGTGGCGGTGCTGATCGTCGCATGTCCGTGCGCGCTCGGGCTCGCCACGCCCACGGCCCTCGCGGTCGGTACCGGCCGTGGCGCCCGGCTCGGCATCCTGATCCGCGGTCCTGAGGTCCTCGAATCGACGCGGCGGGTCACCACGGTCGTGCTCGACAAGACCGGGACCGTAACCGAGGGCAGCCCGGCCGTGACCGCGATCGAGATCGCGTCCGGCTGGAGCCGCGCCGAGGTGTTGCGTCTCGCGGGAGCGGTGGAGGCGGCGTCCGAGCATCCCGTGGCGCGGGCGATCGCCACCGCCGCCCGCTCGGAGGTCGGCTCGCTGCCGCCGGTCACGAGCTTCCGCAACCGGCCCGGCACGGGGGTGGAAGGCGTGGTCGAAGGCCGCGCCGTGACGGTAGAGCGCGCTGTCGGGGGCGGGATCGCGGTGCAGATCGACGGACGCGAGGCGGCGCGGGTGACCGTGGCCGACAGGGTCAAGGCCGGCAGCCGCGAGGCCGTAGCCGGACTCAAGGCCCTCGGGCTCACCCCCGTGCTGCTCACTGGCGATGCTCCGGACGCCGCCGAGCGAGTGGCGCGCGAGGTCGGCATCGACCGGGTGGCGGCCGGGGTCCTCCCCGACGGCAAAGCCGACGTCATCGCCGACCTCCAGCGGGCCGGAGAGGTGGTCGCCATGGTCGGCGACGGAATCAACGACGCCCCTGCCCTGGCGCGCGCAGATCTCGGCATGGCGATCGGCACCGGCACCGACATCGCGATCGAGTCCGCCGACATCACGCTGGTATCGGGCGATCTGCGGGCGGCGACCGATGCTCTGCGCCTCGCACGTGCCACGGTCGCCACGATCAAGGGCAACCTCTTCTGGGCCTTCGCCTACAACGTCGCCGCCATCCCCCTGGCGGTCGCGGGGCTGCTCAACCCAATGATCGCGGCGGCGGCGATGGCGTGCTCCAGCCTCTTCGTCGTGTCGAACTCCCTGCGCCTGCGCCGCTTCAGTTCCGAGCGTCAAGGAGAGGCACCGTGACCCCGACCTACGGCTACACCTCGAAGAAGGAACCGCTCATCAGGCGCTTGCGGCGCATCGAGGGCCAGATCCGGGGCATCGAGCAGATGGTGCGCGACGACCGCTACTGCATCGACATCCTGACCCAGATCGCCGCGGCCGGTACGGCCCTGGAGTCGCTCGCCTTCCAGCTCCTGGACGATCACGTGCGCCACTGCGTGGCCACGGCCCTCGCTTCAGGCGACAGCGACGATGCCCTCAACAAGACCGAGGAGCTGCTGGCGGCCGTGCAGCGCTTCGCCCGCACCCGCTGAGCGCACGTCGCCGGCCCCCGAGCCCGTCGCCGTCCCTGCATCGTTCGAGGGCAGCGTCATCGGTGCGTCGCCGCGCCGCGATCGGGCTAAAGGGGGGGCGCTCGAAGACCGATGGTGGGAATATCCGGTGGGGCAACCGGGGGTCCGAGGAGTGGGAGAGCCTTGAGCAAGGACCGATTCGCCGTAGCCGGGGCGCTGAGCCTCGGGGCGATCGCGGTGGTGTCGCTGCTCGGGATGGCATCGCTGCTCCACGGCCTCACCCTGGCAGGCGGCGGGCTCGGGAGTGTGCGTCCGCTACTCGGCGTGCCCGGAGGCTCGGCGATCCTGCTGCCGGGGGCTGCGTCCCAACGTCGCCCCGCCCCCAGCGCAAGCACCCCCTCGATCGGGGGCACACCGGCCGCAACCGCGCTGACCGGCGCGGGCCCCGCCAACCCGCCGGCCAACGTGGGTGGGATTACCGGCGGGAACCCAGGTCCGGGCAATCCCGGCGGCAACCCGGGGGGCAATCACGGCGGCAACCCGGGGGGCAATCACGGCGGCAACCCGGGGGGCAATCACGGCGGCAACCCGGGGGGCAATCACGGCGGCAACCCCGGGCCCGGGCCGGGCGGCGGTCCTCCGCCGTCACTCGGCACCGTCACCCTGGCGGCAAGTCTGGACGCGGCGAACATGCGCCTTACTCGGTACGGCACCGGAGGCACCGCCATGATCGCCATGACCGCCCAATCGGCGGTCGACCACGGCGACTGTCCGCTGGACCGTAACGACCAGGTATCCCTGCAGCTGCGCTCCACCAACCCCGCCGTTGCCAGGGTCGCGCCGAGCACGATCACCTATACCTCGTGCACCGACATGCAGCCGGTGACGATCCGCCCCTTGGCGGTAGGCCACGCCACGATCGCCGTGGCTGCTGCCGCCTCCGACATTCCGGCGCGGTTCGACACATCCGACAGCTCGATACCGGTGGCGGTGGTCCCCAAGCAGCCCCCCAACGTCGAGCCCACGGTGACCGCACCCGCCTCGATCGAGGTCGAGGGCGACGGCAACGGCGGTCAGTTCGTCGATTTCAGCGGGCTCGTGAGCGCGCAGGACGCCGAGGACGGCCCCCTCACTCCCACCTGCACGCCCCCCAGCGGCTCCTATTTCCCCCTCGGCGACACCGTGGTTACCTGCTCGGTGACCGACTCCGGCGGGCTCACCGATTCGGCGAGCTTCACCGTGACGGTCACCCCCAAGC
>CADDZG010000039.1 GCA_902812355.1 Actinomycetota bacterium
GGGCGGCGGCCGGGACCGCCGGCGAGGTGGCGGCCGCCGCCCGGTGCCGTCACGGCCTCCGGTAGAGGCCGTTGTCCCGGATGTAGCGGATCACCGGCGGCGGAGTGAGCCCGTCGATCGGAAGACCCCGTGCGACCCGTCGGCGGATGTCGGTGGCCGAGACGTCGACGTCGGGCATGCGCACGCGCCGGATCGGCGGCCATCCCGGTTGCGGGCTCAGACGGTTGATGTCCCAGCCGGGGCGCGTGACCGCGACGATCGTGGTGGTGTCGCTGAGGCGCTCCACCCCGTGCCACGTGCCGAGTCGCAGGACCGCATCGGCCCCGGCGATGAAGTACAGGGTCACCGAGCCGCCGTAGAAGTCGCGCAGCTGGGCCATCGTGTCGGCCGTGTAGGTCGGCCCCCGCCGGTCGATCTCCATGCGCGACACCGCGTAGCGGCGGTCGGCGGCGGCACCGAGCAGGGTCATGGCGAAACGGTGTTCGGGGTCGGAGTAGCGCTCCTTCTGCCACGGCTGACCGGTGGGCACGAACACCACCCGGTCCAACGCCAGGGACTCGAGCACCGTGGCTGCAGCGACGAGATGTCCGACGTGGATCGGGTCGAAGGTGCCGCCCATGACCCCGAGGCGGCGCGGCGCCGCGGGCCGATCGACGCGGCTCTCCGGCACCGGCGCGTTCACCTGCCGGCCGTCGCCTCGTCGGGGATCAGGTCGAAGGAGACGTCGCCGATGCGGATCTCGTCCCCGGGGCGCGCGCCGGCCCGGATCAGCTCGGTCTCGACCCCGAGCTCCACCAGGCGGCGCTGCAGGCGCGCCACCGCCTCGTCGTTGTCGAGGTCGGCACGGGCCACGGCACGCTCGACCGCCGCGCCCGTGACCCTGAACGCAGCGCCCTCACGGGTCACCTCCAGGGGAGCGGGGGTGTCCACCAGGCGTACGTACGCCTCGGGCTCGCCGCGGCTCTGTCGGGCGGCGCTCACCTGCCCCGCCAGCTCCCTCAGCAGCTCGGCCACGCCTTCGCCCGTGACCGCGGAGATCGCCGCCACGTCGCCGACGGCCGCCCGCACGGCGGCGAGACGGTCGCGGCCGGCGTCGACCTTGTTGGCCACGATCACCTGGGGCCGCGCCGCGAGATCGGGGTCGAAGGCGGCCAGCTCCCGGCGCAGGGCATCGACGTCGCCGGCGGGATCGCGGTCCGGCGCCGCGAGGTCGACCAGCAGGACCAGGACCGCAGCCCTGTGGATGTGACGCAAGAAGCGGTCTCCCAACCCCTTGCCCCGGTGAGCTCCGGGGATCAGCCCCGGGATGTCGGCCACCGTGAACGAGAGGTCGCCGACCCGCACCACCCCGAGCTTCGGGATCAAGGTGGTGAAGGGGTAGTCGGCGATCTTGGGCCGGGCCGAAGAGATGCGCGCGATGAGAGTGGACTTGCCGGCGTTGGGAAACCCGACCAGCCCGACGTCGGCGAGCAGACGCAGCTCGAGCCGCAGCGTCCTCCGTTCCCCCGGTTCTCCCTTCTCCGCGTGGGCGGGGGCCCGGGATGTGGCGGTGGCGAAGGATGCGTTGCCCCGCCCGCCGCGCCCCCCGCGGGCCACTACGACCTCGGCCCCCGGGGTGGCGAGATCGGCGAGCAGGACGCCGGCCTCGTCGTACACGAGGGTCCCGACCGGAACCGGCTGCACGCGGTCCGACCCGCGCGCCCCATGGCGCCGCTTGCCGCGGCCGTGGCCTCCCCGGCCGGCCCGGAGGTGGGGCCGGTCCCGTACCTCGAGCAGGGTCGAGATCGCCGGATCGGCCCTGAGCACGACGTCGCCCCCGTCGCCGCCGTCGCCGCCGTCGGGACCACCCTTGGGCTTGTAGGGCTCGTGGTGCCACGCCACCACCCCGTCGCCGCCGGCCCCGGCCACGGCCTCTATGCGGGCTTCGTCGACGAATGCCATCGCCGCTTCCGCCCCGGCTCGGTTCAGACGCCGGCGGCTCGGCGCTCCGCGTCGGTGGTCAGCACGCTCGCGACGCGTCGGCCGCGCCAGCTGTGGAAGCGCAGCACCCCGTCGGCGGTGGCGAACAGGGTGTCGTCGCCGCCTCGGCCGACGTTGAGACCCGGGTGCAGCCTGGTCCCCCGCTGGCGCACGATGATCTGGCCGGCACGGACCTCCTGCCCGCCGAAGACCTTGACCCCGAGCCGCTTGGACTCGGAATCCCTGCCATTGCGGGACGACGCCGCGCCCTTCTTGTGTGCCATGTCGCCTACTCCTCGCCTCGATCCTCGGAAGCGTCTGCGGCCTTGCCGGAACGGGTCCGGGTCCCGCCGCGGCGGCCCTTGCGTCCGATCGCGTCGATCTGCAACGTGGTGTAGGCCTGACGGTGCCCCGCCCGACGGCGGTAGCCGGTCTTGCTGCGGAACTTCACGATCTGCACCTTGCCCCCCCGGCCCTCGCCGAGCACCGACGCGCTGACGGTGAGCTTGGCGAGCTCGCCCCGGTCAGAGGTGACCCGGCCGTCGTCGCCGATCACGAGCAGGGGCGTGAACTCGACCGTCCCGCTGCCGTTGCGGATGCGCTCGACCTCGATCACGTCCCCGACCGTCACCTTGTGCTGCTTGCCGCCGGCGCGGATGATCGCTTGCAAGTTGATCTCCCAGAGGGTCGTCCCAGAAGGTGTGCGAAGCCGGCGCGGCCGCCGACGGCACGCCAGGATATCAGACCCGGGTGGAGCTAGTCGACCTCGTGGATCAGGATGCCCCGGCCCTCACACGTCGGGCAGGGATCCGAGAAGGCCTCGACTATCCCGGCCGAGACGTTCTTGCGGGTCATCTGCACGATCCCCAGAGGCGAGATGTCGAACACCTGGGTGCGCGTGCGGTCCTTGCGCAGCTCGTCACGGAACACGCGCAGGAGCTCGTCGCGGTTGGCCTGCTCCTCCATGTCGATGAAGTCGATCACGATGATGCCGCCGATGTCGCGCAACCGGAGCTGGCGGGCGATCTCCACCGCCGCCTCCTTGTTGGTGGCGAACACGGTGTCCTCGAGTGTCGAGCGCCCGACGTAGCGTCCGGTGTTGACGTCGATCACGGTCATCGCCTCGGTGCGATCTATCACGATGTGCCCGCCGGAGGGCAGCCACACCTTGCGCTCGAGCGACTTGCGGACCTCTTCGACGACCCGAAACTCCTCGAAGATCGGGAGGTCGCCCCGGTAGAGCTCGAGACGGTGGTCGAGATCTGGTGTGGTCTGACGCACGTAGGCTCGCAGGGTCGCCTCGAGCTCGGGATCGTCGATCACGCAGCGGGAGATCTCCCGGTTGAACAGGTCACGTATCACCCGCAACTCGAGCCGCGCTTCCTCGTGAATCAGGGCTGGCGGCGTCGCCGAGGCCGCCCGGGCCTTGATCCCGTCCCACGTCTTGAGCAGCCGCGCCAGGTCGCGCTCGAGATCGGTCCGGCCAGCGCCCTCGGCGGCGGTGCGCACGATCAGGCCGTGACCGTCGGGGCGCAGCCCGGACACGATGTCTCGCAAGCGCTCGCGCTCTCGCTCGCCGAGGCGCCGGGACACGCCGATCGAAGCCGCCCCCGGCACGAGCACGAGGTGCCTGCCGGCGAGCGACACGAGGGCGCTGAGCCGGGCCCCCTTGGAGCGCATCGGGTCCTTGGTCACCTGCACCAGGATCGGCTGCCCCGGCTCCAGCACGCTCTCGATACGCGGGACCTCGCCGTCGCCGACGTCGTCGCCGGGGATGCCGACCTCGCCCGCGTACAGCACGCCGTTGCGGGCTTCTCCGATGTCCACGAAGGATGCCTCCATGCCCGGCAGGACGTTCTGGACCCGTCCCAGGTAGACGTTGCCCACCAGCGTGCGGTCCTCGGGGTGGGTCACGTAGTGCTCGACGATCTTGCCGTCCTCGAGCACGGCGATCTGGGCGCCGCCGTCCTGGCCGTGCACGAGCATGACCCGCTCGGCGGCGCGGCGGCTCCCCCTCGTCGAGCGCCGCCTCGAGCGGCCGCCGCCGTTGCGCGTCCTCCGGGGCCGCGCCCTGCCGCCGGGCTGCTCCGTCGCCTGCACGCTCCCGTCGGGTACGGTTCTGCGCGCGCTCACGGTGCCAGGTACCGGCGCATATGGACGTTGAGCAGCAGGCCCACGGCTATGAAGTTGGTTATCAAGCTCGACCCCCCATAGGAGATGAACGGCAGCGGGATACCGGTGATGGGCATTATCCCCATCGTCATGCCGACGTTGACGAACATTTCGAAGGCCCAGAAGGCGACGACGCCTCCGGCCAGCAGCGTGCCGAACATGTCGCGCGCCATCGCGGCTATGCGCAGGCCGCGCCAGATCAGCAACGCGAACAGGCTCAGAAGCGTGCCGGCGCCGACGAAGCCCAGCTGCTCGCCGACCGCGGTGAAGATGAAGTCGGTCTGCTGTTCGGGCACGAAGTCGAGCGAGGTCTGGGTGTGCGCTCCCCCGAGCCCCTTGCCGTACAGCCCGCCGGAGCCGATTGCGATCTTGGATTGCAGCAGGTTGTAGCCGGACGAGCGGGGGTTGGGGTGGGGGTTCATGAACGACGTCAGCCGATCGATCTGGTAGGGCTTGAGCAGTCCCATGTGGATAACGAGGAACGTGCCGGCCGCCGCCAGCAGGGCCAGCAGCACGAAGTGGCGCAGACGGCCGCCGCCCACCCACAGCATCGCCCCGGTGATCGCCGCCAGCACGAGCATCGTGCCGAGGTCGGGCTCGAGGTAGATCAGCGCCGCGGGCACGAGAGCGATCGCTCCACACACGGCGATGTCCCTCAGGCGCAAGGGTTCGCCCTTGCGCAGCGAGATGTACGCGCCGATCGTGAGGATCACCGACAGCTTGGCGATCTCGGACGGCTGTATCTGCAGCGGCCCGATGTCGATCCACCGCTGCGCACCGAGGCTCGCGGTGCCCAGCGGCGTCAGCACCACGAATAGGAGGAGCAGGTTGACGGCGTAGACGAGGGGCGCGAGACCACGCAGGTGCCGGTAATCGAACAGGTTGACCGCCACCATGAGGATCGCTCCGATCACCGCGTAGGCGATCTGGCGTTTGAGGAAGTAGGCCGGGTCCAAACCCGCCGCCTGCTGGGTGTGCACGGTGGCCGAATACACCATCACCGCCCCGAAGGCGGCCAGCAGCAGCGCGGTGGCCACCAGCACCGGGTCGACGTGGCGTATCGGGGCACGACGCGCCATGCGGGCCGCGATCGGCTCCCCGCCTATGTGATCGACGGCTTCGCCGAACAGTCCTTGCGCCATATCAGCCGAAGCCTCCCTGCGACAGCGAGCCCACGCGGGCGTTGTGGTCGATGTGGAAGATCCCCTCCCAGATCTGCCGCGCTATTGGGGCCGCGCTCACGGCACCGAAGCCGGCTTTCTGCACCTCGACGGCGACCACGTAGCGCGGGTCGGTAGTCGGGCCGTAGGACAGGAACCAGGCGTCGTTCTGCTTGGTCCCCAGCAGCTCGGCGGTACCGGTCTTGCCGGCTATCGGGTAGCGGTGCAGAGGGAAGCCGGTGAAGGCGTTGTAGGCGGTGCCCTTGGGCGACGACACCACCAGCTTGAGCCCGTCGCGGATCACCTGCAGCTCCTGATCGTCCAGCGGCAGACGCCCCACCACGGGAGCCTTGATGCGCTTGACGATCTTCTCCTGCCCGTGCTCGGGGCGGGCGATCGCCGACGCGATGCGCGGTGCGAACAGCTTGCCTCCGTTGGCGATTGCCGCATAGGTCACGGCCATCTGGATCGGGGTGACCTGCACGTCGCCCTGGCCGATCGCCATGTTGACGTCGTAACCGGGAAGCCAGCCGTAGTTGCACGTCGGCGTGGAGAAGAGGTGGCGGGTAGCAAGGTACTGCTCGTGGCACCAACGCTGGTCGGGGATCGTCCCCGAGCTCTCCCCGGGGAGGTCAATCCCGGTCGGGTGGCCGAGTCCGGCCAGACGTGCGTACTTCTGGAACCTCTGCTTGCCCGGCGGCAGGTGCAGGTGCTTTTGGCGCCCCCACTGCTCGAGCGTCGGGGGCTGCACGCCCTCGTAGCCGGTGACCCCGAAGCGCTGCTGCATCTCCCAGCCGAGCTGGTAGTAGAACGTGTCGCACGACACCTCCAGCGACTCCGGGAAACCCATCACCCCCTGGGCGTAGGGCACGTCGTTGTTGAAAACCTGGTTGCCGTAGACCTTGCTGGCGGGGCAGTCGAGATAGGTGTAAGGGCTCGCCACCCCGCTCCACATCGCGGCCCCGGCGGTGATCACCTTGAAGGTGGAGCCGGGCGGCGCCCCGCCCTGGATGGCGAGGTTGAAGCCGGGGTGCACGACGTCGGGGTTGGCATGAGGTCCCCCGGTCAGCAGCTTCCAATCTTTTTCGCTCACCCCGTTGGCGAGGATCGACGGGTCGTACCAGGGATAGGAGGCCATCGCCACGACGTGGCCGTTGCGCGGATCGAGCACCACCACCGCCCCCGCGCTCGCGGTGTAGCCGGAGCGGCGCGCGGTCATGATCCCCGATCGCAGGGCGGTGTCGACGACCTTCTGGATGTGCGGATCGACCGACAGGATGAGATCGTTGCCGGCACGCTCGTGGCTGATCGTCTTGCGGCTGATCACGTCGCCGTTGGAGTTGACGATCAACCTGGTCTTTCCCGGACGGCCCCTGAGGTAGTGGTCGTAGGACAGCTCCACACCGGACTGCCCAACGACGTCACCCGGTTGGTAGCGAGGGCGCGCGTTCTTGAAGTACGGCTCCTTGAGCTGAGCTGCGCTGATCTCGTTCGTGTATCCGAGCGGCTGCGCCAGCATGTGCCCCTTGGGATAGTGCCGTATCGGTATCTGCTCGATGCCGACTCCCGGGAAGTGCTCGTGGTACTCGGCGATGATGCTCTGGGCGCGCTGCGAAACGTCGTTGGCGACCGGCACAGGCTTGTAAGGCGACAGAGCCGCGTCGGCGATCCGTGCCCTCATGTCCTTGACCTTGACGTGCAGCAGTCGCGACAGGCGATGCAGGACGACGGTGGTGCGGTGCGGGTGCTTGAGCAGCGCACGGTCGAGGGTCACCGACAGCGATGCGCGGTTGTCCACCAGCACCGAATCGTTTGACATCAGGATCCGTCCGCGCGGCGGTTCCGAGTAGACGATCCGGACCTTGTTCTGCTTAGCGAGGTGGCGGTACTGGGGTGCGGCGAGCACCTGCAGGAACCACAGGCGCGAGAACAGCGCCACAAACGCGCCGACGACGAGCATCGCCAGGACCGCGAGGCGCAGCCTGGGATGATCGAAGCCGCCGCGTCCTCCGCCGTGACCCATCACCATCGGTAGACCCTCTCCGGTCTAACGCGCAGCAACGCCTTGCGGACCACCGGATAGACGAGCGGCGTCAGCAAACAGTTGTAAAGCACGACCAGGGCGATGATCTTGAGCGTGTAGTCGATGCTCACCCACGGTTGCCCGAGGATCACCGACAGGATCGCGTAGCCTCCCTCGGCGACGCACGACGACAGCGCCACCACGAGCACGGGCGTCCATATCGAGTCCGCGGTCGTGTACTGGCGGAAGGTGCCGACCGCGTAACCGACGAGTGTGAACACGAGAGCGCTGATGCCCACGGTCGACTGAGGGATCATGAGGTCGACCAGCAGCCCTCCGAAGAAGCCGGCCACGGCCCCCACGCGCGGTCCATCGGTGAAGGCGATCGCCACTATCACCACGAGCTCGAGCTGAGGGATCACCCCCAGCAGTGTGAGCTTGACCAGCAGGGTCGACTGCAGCGCAAGCGCGAGAACCACGGAGGCCGCGATCACCCCGATGCGTGCCAGGCCGATCTCGGCCAGCAGGTTGCCTCGAGCCTCACCGGTGGCCATGGCGCCCCTTCCCGTACAACAACGGGTTGCGGCCCGTGTCGAGCAGGACCTGGACGTAGTCCAGGCTCGAGAAGTCGACGAAGGGCTGCACCCGGATCGTGCGCTCGAGAGCCCCCGGGGGCCCGCCGACCCCCGCCACGGTACCTATCGGGATCCCGGGGGGGTAGATGCCGCCGTTGTAGAAGTCGGTGACGACCTTCTCGCCGACGCTCACGGATTCGTTCCCGGACACCCCGGTGAGGGACAGGTCCTCGCTGGCGCCGTTGCCCTGGATCAGGCCGCTGACCGGGTGCGGGCCGCCTATCACCTTGGCCGCGGCCGCCGCCTGGGGGTCGATCAGCAGCAGAACCGTGGCCTGGTGGGGGCCGACCTGCACCACCTTGCCGACCAGGCCCTCGGGATCGATCACCGCCTGGTCCTCCCGGATCCCGTCGGCGCGCCCCTTGTCGATGAACACCGCCCACTTGTAGTTGTCGGGCGGGACGCCGATCACCTGGGCGTCGACCGTGGGCATCGTGTTCCAGCTGCGGCGCAGCCCGAGCATCTGCTTCATGCGCTCGTTGTCGGCGACGATCCCCGGCATCTGGTTGAGCTGGGCGCGCGCCTGCTGCAGCTCGGCCTTGAGGCGGGCGTTCTCGCTGCGCAGGCCAGCGAGCTGCCCGATGGAGCTGAAGAAGTCGCCGATCGGGCGGGTGACGGCGGTGATGCCGCGCTGGATCGGCGCGATCACCGCGGACGAGATGTCCTTGGCGTCGGCCAGTGGGCCGCCGCCGCCGGAACGGAAGTCGAGCGTGATCAGGACGATGGAGAGCGCGACCAGGGCAAGCAGGAGCACCCGCCCTCGCGCGGAGCGCCGGTACATCAAGCTGTCAAGAACCTCTTCGCGCTAGAACCCGGGGGCGGCCTCCACCGGCTGCGGGCGGGAGGCACCGGCCCCTCGCCCGCGGGGATCGCGGCCACCCTGCGTCGCCATGGTAACGGACCCGCCGGTTAAGGCGCGGTCCCGCCGCGCCGCTCAGTGCCGCGTCGAGGAGATCAGGACCCGCTTGAGCGCCTCGAACTCCTCCAGGCACTTGCCCGAGCCGACCGCCACCGCGAACAGAGGGTCGGGGGCGATGTGGATCGGCATCCCGGTCTCGTGCTTGAGCCTTTCGTCGAGACCCTTGAGCAGAGAGCCCCCGCCGGCCAGCACGATCCCCTTGTCCATGATGTCGGCCGCCAGCTCCGGAGGGGTCTTGTCCAGCGTGTTCTTGACCGCATCGACGATCTGGTTGACCGGTTCCTCGATCGCCCGGCGGACTTCCTCGGCCGACACCACGATCGTCTTCGGGAGCCCGGTGACGAGGTCACGACCGCGGATCTCGGCCTGCTGCTCCTCCGGCAGCGGGAAGGCCGAGGCGATCGCCATCTTGATCTCTTCCGCGGTGCGCTCGCCGAGCATCAGCGAGTACTCCTTCTTGATGTAGCTGATGATGGCCTCGTCGAGCTCGTCGCCGCCGATGCGTATCGACTGGCTCGTGACTATGCCCCCGAGCGACACCACGGCCACCTCGGTCGTGCCCCCGCCGATGTCCACGATCATGTTGCCGGTCGGCTCGTGCACGGGCAGGCCGGAACCGATCGCCGCCGCCATCGGCTCCTCGATGATGAAGGCGCTGCGAGCCCCGGCCGAGATCGTGGCCTCCTCGACCGCCCTCTGCTCCACGCCCGTGATGCCGGACGGGACGCACACGACCACGCGCGGCTTGGCCAGGAACGAACGCCGGTGAACCTTCTGGATGAAGTAGCGCAGCATCTTCTCGGTGACGTCGAAGTCGGCGATCACCCCATCCTTGAGCGGGCGGATCGCCACGATGTGGGCCGGTGTGCGCCCGATCATCCGCTTCGCCTCGGCCCCCACCGCGAGGATCGCACCGGTCTTGGTGTTGATCGCCACCACCGAGGGCTCGTTGAGCACGATCCCCCGCCCGCGTACGTACACGAGGGTGTTGGCGGTCCCGAGGTCCACGGCCATGTCCCGGCCGATGAACGAGAACATGTTGTCCATGCCTACTCCCGATCTGTAGTCGCCTGCGGTCGCCCCCCCGAGCCCCGGTCAGGCCAGAGACTAGCCCACATCAGGGCTTCGTGGGGCCCCTGGGGAGGCCTCTGCCCCGTCCCGGTGGCTCCCTTCCCCCGGACGGGGGTGGGTTGCCGGTCAGCCGCCGAAGAAGAGGTTGATCTCCCGCTCGGAGGACTCCGGGGAGTCCGACCCGTGCACGATGTTCTCGGTGATCACCGAAGCGAGGTCGCCGCGGATAGATCCGGGGGCCGCCTCCAAGGGGTCGGTCGCCCCCATCAGCTGGCGCATGCCGGCGATCGCCCCGGGCCCTTCCACCAGCATCGCCACCACCGGCCCCGAGGTAATGAACGACACCAGCTCGGAGAAGAAGGGCTTCTCGGCGTGCTCCGCGTAGTGCTTCTTGGCCAGGGTCTCGTCGATGGTGAACAGACGCATCTCGCGGATGTCGTAGCCCTTGGCTTCGATGCGCGAGATGACCTCGCCTATGAGCCGGCGCCGTACGCCGTCCGGTTTGACCATGACGAAGGTCCGCTCGATCTCGGGCACCGCAACCTCCCACTCGGTTGATCGGACAAACAACCTACGGGAAGCACCCGCGTCACGCCGGGCGCCCCACGAGGTGATCGCGCGCCTCGCCGACGACGTAATGACTGCCGGTGACGACCACGAGGTCTCCCTCGCCCGCCTCGGCCACCGCCCGCTGCAGCGCGTCGACGACCCCTTCCACCGGCTCGCATCCGAGGCCGACCGCCGCGGCATCGGCGGCGAGGTCCTCCGGCGCCACCGCACGCCCCGACGACGCGCGCGTGGCGATCACCTTACAGGGCAGCCGGGAGAGCTCGGCGAGCATGCCGGCGTGATCCTTGTCGCTCAAAATCCCGAGGGTCACGATCACCCGCTCGAACACGAACTCGTCGATCAGCGCCCGCACGAGGGCCGACATACCGTCGGGGTTGTGGGCGACGTCGAGCACGATCACCCGGTCCCCGGGGCCGCGCACGGACTCGAGGCGACCCGGCGCCGCCGCCCCCGACATCCCCTCTCGCACGAGGTCTTCGTCGAGGGTGTCCTCTGGCAGCAACGCGGCCACCGCGGCCAGTGCCACCGCCGCATTCACGCCCTGATGGGCGCCGTGCAGAGGGAGGAACAGGCCGCGGTAGGGGCGCCGGCCGAGCTCCACCGACAGGTAGCGGCCGCCGAACGCGACCTTGTTCTCGACGAGATCGAAGTCGCGCCCGAGCACCCGCAGGTGGGCGGCATTGGATCCCGCCGCCTCCGACACCACGGCCAGCACCTCGGGGCTGCGCTCGGCCGTCACCGCGGTAGCCCCGTGCTTGATGATCCCCGCCTTCTCCCGGGCGATCGACACCCGATCCTGCCCCAGCAAGGCGACATGGTCGAGGGCGATGTTGGTGATCACGGCCACGGGGGCCGGCACGACGTTGGTGGCATCCCAGCGGCCCCCGAGCCCGACCTCGACCACCATGACGTCGACCGGGGCCTCCGCGGCCCACAGGTAGAACATCGCGGTCATGACCTCGAAGTAAGTGAGGCGCTCCCCCAGGGCCCGTTCCGTCTCGACGAGGTAGGGGTAGAGGTGGTCGAAGGTGTCACCGAAGTCATCCCGGGAGATCGGAGCGCCGTTGAGCGCGATCCGTTCTCGTATCGACTGCAGGTGCGGCGACGTGTAGGTGCCCACCGACAGGCCGGTGGAGGCGAGGATGCTGGTGGCTATGCGCGCCGTGGACGTCTTGCCGTTGGTCCCCGTGATGTGGATCGCGGGCACGCTGCGCTCGGGATGGTCGAGGGCCTCGCAGATCGCCTCGATCCGTCGCAGCGTCGGCCGCATCGACTTCATCGCGTCGATGCCGAGCGCGTCGAGGTGGGCGATCGCCTCCGCGTAACCCACCGGGCTCACCCCGAGCCGAGCGCGCCGAGCTGGGCCACCAGCTTGTCCCTGGCCCGCCGCGCGTCGGCCAGCTTGGCGCGCTCTCTGTCGACCACTTCGGGAGGCGCCTTGCTCACGAATGCGTCGTTGGCGAGCTTGGCCTCGGCCCGGGCGACGTCCTCCTCGGCTCGCGCGAGCGCGCGCGTCAGCCGCTCGATCTCGGCAGCGCGGTCGACCGCGCCGCCGAGGTCGAGCACGACCTCGATCCCCCCTGCGGTGACGGCCCGGGCCCGGTCGGGCGACGGCGGCGGCGAGGTGTCGGTGATCGTCACATCGCCGAGCCGTGCGAGGGCGATCACGGCATCCCGCAGCGGGGTCAGCGCGTCGCCGAAGCGGGTCGTGACCACCGTGGCCGGGACCCTCCGTCCCTGGGGGACGTCATGCTCGACCTTGAGCCGGCGCAGCGCGACGACCACGTCCTCGAAGCGGGAGAAGAGGTCCTCGACCGCGGGGTCCCGGCGCCCTGCAGGCTGCGGCCACGGAGCCGTCATTATCGATCCCCGGCCCGGGCTCAGGTGGCTCCACACCTCTTCGGTGACGAACGGCATCACCGGGTGCAGCAGCCGCAGCAAGGCCGACAGCACCTCGGTGAGCACCGCGGGGGCCGCCCCGTTCTCATCCTGCAGCTTGGACAGTTCGATGTACCAGTCGCAGAACTCGCTCCAGGTGAAGCGGTGCAGCGCCCTCATCGCCTCCGCGAAGTTGCTCGCCGCCAGGTGTCCCTCGATCGCTTCGATCGTCGCGTCCAGCCGCGACAGGATCCAGCGATCCTCGATCCGCAGCGGTGCGCCGTCGTCGAGATGCGGACGCCGGTCGCCCAGAGTCATCAGCACGTAGCGGGACGCGTTCCACAGCTTGTTGGCGAAGTTACGGGCGCCTTCGATCCTCTCCTCGCTGAGGTTCGTATCCGCACCGGGGACCGCGGATGAGGCGAGCGAGAACCTCAGCGCGTCGGCGCCGTAGCGTTCGACCATGTCGAGCGGATCCATCACGTTGCCGAGCGACTTCGACATCTTCTTGCCCTCGAAGTCGCGCACGATGCCGTGGAGCAGCACCTGCCGGAACGGCACGTCGCCCATGAAGTACAGGCCCGAGACGATCATGCGAGCCACCCACAGGTAGAGGATCTCGTAGCCCGGGCACATCACCGAGGTTGGGTAGAAGTAGGCGAGATCCTCGGTGTGGTCGGGCCATCCCAGCGTGGAGAAGGGCCACAGCTGCGACGAGAACCACGTGTCGAGGACGTCGGGATCCTGGCGTATCCGGCCCGACCGGCAGGCCCGGCACGAGTCGGGATCGTCGAGCGACGCGAACACCTCGCCGCAGTCGTCGCAGTACCACACCGGGATCCGGTGTCCCCACCAGATCTGGCGCGAGATGCACCAATCGCGGATGTTGGACATCCATCGCAGGTAGGCCGTGCGGAAGCGCTCCGGCCGGATCGTGATGCGCCCATCCACCACGGCGTCGATCGCGGGGCCCGCGAGAGGCTGCATGCGCACGAACCACTGCTCCGACAGCCACGGCTCGATCTCGGTGCCGCACCGGTAGCAGTGCCCCACGCTGTGGACGTAGGGGCGTTGGACCGCATCGACGGCACCGGCTTCCTGCAGGGCCTCGAGCACCGCGCCCCGTGCCTCGTAGCGGTCGAGACCGGCGAAGCGTCCCCCCGCCTCGTTGATGTGGGCGTGCTCGTCGAGGATGTTGATCGCCTCCAGCCCGTGCCGGTTGCCGATATCGAAGTCGGTCGCGTCGTGAGCCGGCGTCACCTTGACCGCACCGGTCCCGAAGCCGGGATCGACCGCATCGTCGGCGACGATCGGTAGCTCACGATCGGGGAAGAAGGGATGGCGCGCCGTACGCCCTATCAGGTGCCGGTAGCGCTCGTCGCCGGGGTGCACGGCGATCCCCGAGTCCCCGAGCATCGTCTCGATGCGCGTCGTCGCCACCGGGATCGATCCCGACCCGTCCGACAGCTCGTAACGGAAGGTCACGAGCTCGCCGGCGACCTCTTGGTGCTCGACCTCTATGTCGGACAGCGCGGTGGTGCAGCGCGGGCACCAGTTGATGATGCGCAGCCCCCGGTAGATCAGCCCGTCCTCGAACCACCGCACGAACACCGTGCGCACCGCCCGGGACAGGCCCTCGTCCATCGTGAAGCGCTCCCGGCTCCAGTCGCACGAGTTGCCGAGGCGCCTCATCTGCTGCAGGATCCGGCCTCCGTACTTCTCGCGCCAGCGCCACACCCGCTCGACGAACGCGTCGCGCCCGAGCTGGTTACGATCGAGCCCTTCCTTTTTGAGCTCGCGCTCGACCACGTTCTGGGTCGCGATGCCGGCGTGGTCGGTGCCGGGCAACCACAGCGCCTCGTAGCCCTGCATGCGGGCCCGGCGCACCAGCAGGTCCTGCAGGGTGTGCTCGAAAGCATGGCCCATGTGCAGCGATCCGGTGACGTTGGGCGGCGGGATCACGATCGTGAACGGTTCCCGCTCGGGGTTGGGCCGCGCGTGGAAGAGCCCCGCCTCTTCCCAGCGCGCGTACCACTTCTCTTCGATTTCTTCCGGCGCGTATGCCTTGTCGAGCTGTGCGTTCATCCCACTCCGATCACGAGCGATGCCGCCCCCGACGGGACGATGGTAGAGGAAGGGGCCGGGCCGGGCCGGCCCCTTCCTCTACCATCGTCCCGTCG
>CADDZG010000040.1 GCA_902812355.1 Actinomycetota bacterium
TCGCTTACGCGGTGCTCGATCCGAGGGTCCGCCTCGCGGCGCGGTGATCGTCGGCGCGTTTCAGCGCGGAACTGGTGGTGCCGCCGGCGGCCCGGGCGGGTCCGGGGCGCGGCGCAGATGCACCGTGAAGGTCGAGCCCTCACCGAGCTGGCTCTGCACCGCCACCGAGCCCCCGTGCAGCTCGACCACGTGCTTGACGATCGCTAGGCCCAGGCCGGTACCGCCCTCGGAGCGGGCCCGCCCCTGGTCGACCCGGTAGAAGCGTTCGAAGACGCGGGCCTGGTCGCGCATCGGGATGCCCCTGCCGGTGTCCCGCACGGCGATCGACACCTGGTCGGCTGCAGTGTCGACGTGCAGCGCGACCTCGCCGCCGGGATCGGTGTAGCGCACCGCGTTGTCGAGCAGGTTGCGCAGCATCAGGCTCAGCTGGGAGGCATCGCCCCGCACCTTGACGCCGTCGGCGATCCGAGCGGTGAACGACAGCCCCGCTGCGGCGGCCGCGTCGGCGGCGGCGCGCGCCTCGCGCTCGGCGAGCGTGGAGAGTTCGACCTCGTCGCGGGCGATGCTCGACGGATCCTCGAGCCGGGACAGGTCGAGGAGGTCGCGCACCAGCGCGTCGAGGCGCGCCGTCTCGCCCACCAGCCGGGTCGCGAAGGCGGCGGCTGCGCTCGCGTCGCTCCCGGCGGCGTCTGCGATCGCCTCGGCCAGCGCGCGTATCGATGCGGTCGGAGTCTTGAGCTCGTGGGAGGCATGCGCGACGAACTGCCTGCGCTGAGCCTGAACCCGGACCTCGTCGGTCACATCCCGCAGGTACAGCAGCACGAGCGGCTCTGCTGCGGTCCCCACCGGTGAACCCTCACCGCCGGCATGCCGATCGAGCACCGCCCGGGCCCGCACCACGCGACCGCGGGCGTCGGGTCCGAGCTCGACCGTCGCCGTACCTCGAGGCCCCGAGAGCACGTTGCGAGCGAGAGAGTTGAGCTCTGCACGCGGGAGCAGGGCGGGCAGCGCGGCACCGAGGTTCAGGATGGCGCGGGCCGCCGGGTTGGCCAGCAGGGGAGTGAGCGAGGTGTCGAGGACGACGATGCCCTCCTCGGCGTGTTCGACCGCCGCGGTCATGAGGCGGCGGGCACGCTCGATCCGCTCGAGCTCGTGATGCTGCCGCGCACGGTCGGGGGCAGGGGCGGGGCGCCGTCGCAGCGGGTTCATGGGCCCCCGCGTCTCATGGCGGTGACGACCCTGCAAGGGTGTAGCGGTGGAAGCGGTGCCGCTGCCCGGCCCCCCGCCCGTAGTAGTGGAGATCGGGGAAGTTGAAGTCTGCGGTCACGGCCGCGGGCTGCAGCAGGGCGGCCTCGAGGAACCCCTCGAGGTCCGGGATCCCGTAGAGGTTGACGTCCCAGCCCCTTTCGGCCAGGGGGTCCAACGCGCGGCGCGTCGCCGGGGCAGCCCAGTCCAGCGCCAGGCCGGTAACACCCCATCGGGCGAGCCGTTGGAGAATCGTGTCCAAGAGGTCCTCGTTGCGGGCGAGGAGCATGATCAGCGGATCGGCCACGACCGTCACGGGCGCCTCTGGGAAGGTGCGCTTGATCGCTTCGACGTCGGGCTGCCCGAGTACATCGAGCCCGCCGAGGAACCCCACGTCTGCCCCGGTCGGTCCGCTCGACCGGACCTCGTCGAGGATCCGTGCGACCACCGGGCCCCCTTCTTTGAGATCCAGCGTCGCGGCTCTCCCGGCATCGGATATCGCCCGCAGCGCGTCGACGAGAAGGAGCGGTTCCTCGGTGCGGGTCCATGGCGTCTCTTCGAAACTATCGTGCCGTAGCACGAGGCGGCCGAGGGGGTCCTCCCGCACATCGAGCTCCGCTCTGTGCACGTCCGACGCGAGGAACTGCCGCAGGTTCGCCCGGTCGTTGACGCCGTGCCAGATGAAGGTCACCCGGTCCCCGAGATCGTCGGGGCGAACCAGCCCGGCGAGCTCGTAGCGGGAGCCTCTGACCGTGCGCGGAGTGTCCACGCGCTGGGACTCGAAGATCGTCTCGGCATGCAGGAACAGGATCTCCCCGCCGTCATCCGAGGCCGCCATGGCCTCGATGTTCGCCGGCTCGTTGTCCACCACGGCTACCGGGCGCAGGCCCTTGTGACGCAGCAGATGCAGGGCGCGCACCTTGCCCTCGGGTACCGCAGTGGGGACCGCCTCGGGGTTCATGCACAGCAGATCCGGGTCGAAGTACACCCGGTAGGCCCGCCCCACCGTGTTGAGCGACTCCAGCGTGACGTCCCGCAGGCGTTCGGGGCGCCCCGTGTTGAGGGCCACCACCGTGCGGGGCTGCAGCTGGAACCAGCGGATCACACTCAGCACGCCGCGGTAGGGGCGGCTGGCGGCAAGGATCGCTTCGGGACGCCACAGCCGCTCTCGGTAGAAAGCGAGGATGTCGTTCCGTGCCGCTTGCGGCAGGGCCCGCGCTTCCAGGAGCTTCGAGACGTGGTTTTCGCTCACGGTGATGTCCTCGGCTGTGAGGCCCCGGAAGTGGTTGGTGCCGTGCTCCCGATCGTAGGACACGAGCACGTGCACCACCTGGTGCCTGAGGTCGAGGATCGTGCCGTCGATGTCGAACACCACGCACAGGACGTCTTCCGGGTAGGCCTTCCTCATGAGCTCGTAGTGCCTGGCGAGCTCCCACATCCAGTCGTGGTGGCCGGGCGGCCCCGGCCGGTCCGGCGGTTCGGCGTCCTCCAGGTAAATGTCCATCTCTGCTCAGACTAGAGAACTCGCTTGAGTGGGACGCGAAGCTCATGTGACGATCCGGTTAACGATCGCGGTGCCGTTCCCGGCGGGCCGGTTGTGGTATCGGCCGGGAACAGCGGCGATGATGTAGCCATGCCGCGCATCCTTCTGATTGAGGACGAGGAGGGACTGTCGGCCGCGCTCCAGTACCAGCTGGAGAGGGAGGGCTTCGCGGTCGACGTCGAGGGCGACGGCGCCGCCGGCCTCGAGCGCTTCCGTCGCTCCGGTGCGGATCTCGTGCTGCTCGATCTCATGTTGCCGGGTCTCTCGGGGGAGGACGTGTGCCGTGAGATCCGCAAAGGATCCGATGTCCCCATCATCATGCTCACCGCCAAGGGTGAAGAGATCGACAAAGTCGTTGGGCTCGAGCTCGGGGCCGACGACTACGTGTCCAAGCCCTTCAGCACGCGTGAGCTGATTGCCCGAATCAAGGCGGTGCTGCGACGCAGCTCGGGGGGCGGCACCGGCGAGCCGACGTCCGTGTACGAGGGTGGAGGCATCGTGCTCGACGCCGAGCGCTTCGAGGTCACCGTAGACGGGCGTCCGGTGCACCTGTCGCGCAAGGAGTTCGAACTGCTGCAGCTGTTGATGGAGAACGCCGGCAAGGTGCTGCTGCGCGAACGCATCATCGAGGAGGTGTGGGGCAGCGACTACTTCGGAGACACCCGCACCCTCGACGTCCACATCAAGCGGTTGCGCGACAAGCTCGAGCGCGATCCCCGGGCTCCGGAGCACCTGCTGACCGTACGCGGCGTGGGCTACCGCTTCGTACCCTAGAGACACCTCATCCTTGCCACCGCGCGGCTTCGACCCCGCTTCATCCTGCCTCGGTGTGCACGCCGGCCTCGTTCCGTGGACCGGCGCGCGGGCGGAACCCTCACGAGCTGGGCGTCCGATCCCTTTCCGACAAGGTTCACGTGGTGTTCACGTGGACGTCGCGCTGCGGTCACGTGCCCTGTCTACGGTGCGCGTGTGGACGCACGAACGGATCGAGTACCCCAACCAGGAGGCACGTGCATGATCCGACGCAGGCTCGTCGCCGTGGTGGCGGCAGCAGCGGTCGTCGCAATGACGGCGGCGGCATGCGGTACCAGCGACGCTTCCAGCACCGGCTCGGGTGGAGGCTCCGGCCCTCTTACCGGAGCCGGCAGCACCTTCATCGCTCCGCTGATGTCCAAGTGGCAGTCGGATTACGCATCCCGCACCGGCGTCACCGTGACCTACGGCGCGATCGGCTCGGGAGGCGGGATCGAGCAGATCACTCACCGCACGGTCGACTTCGGAGCGTCCGATGCGCCGCTGACCCCCGATCAGCTGAAGGCGGCCAAGGGGGTGATCCAGCTGCCGTGGTCGCTCGGAGCGGTGGTGCCCGCCTACAACCTCAAGGGCGTACCCGACCACATCAAGCTCACCGGTCCTGTGCTGGCCGCGATCTATCTTGGGACGATCAAGACGTGGAACGACCCGGCGATCACCAAGCTGAACCCCGGCATCCGCCTGCCGGCGACGAAGATCACCCCCGTCTACCGCACCGACGGTTCCGGCGATACCTACGCCTTCACCGACTATCTGTCCAAGGTAAGTCCCGCGTGGAAGTCGAAGGTCGGGGTCGGCACCCAGGTGAGGTTCCCAGCCGGGGTGGGAGCGGACGGTAGTTCGGGAGTGGCCGGGGCGGTGACCTCGACCAACGGCGCTATCGGCTACCTGACGATCGCTTACGTGACCTCGAGCCACCTGCACTACGCGCTCCTGCGCAACGCGGCGGGGCGGTATCCCGAGGCGACGGTCGAGGCCATCAACGCGGCCGCGGCCACCGCTCGCTCGGTGCCCCCCGGCGGTGTGTCGATAACCGACCCGCCGGCCTCCGCGCCCAAGGCATGGCCGGACGCCACCTTCACCTACGTGATCCTGCCCAAGAAGACGCCCAAAGCCGCCGCGCTCAAGCGCTTCGTGAACTACGCCCTCGGTCCGGGCCAGAGCTTTGCCAACGACCTCGGCTACGGCACGCTGCCGCCGCGGGTCGTGGCCGACGACAAGCGCGCCCTTCAGCAGGTGCATGGCTGAACGGGCGGTCCTGGGTGTCCACCGGGGACGGCAGGGCGGCGCCGGCCCCGGTGCACATCCCTCGATAGGCGGTCGGAGGCGCAGCCTTGCCGACCGGATCGGCGAGCGCGGTTTGTACCTCTTGAGTCTCGCCGCGGCGTCGCTGTCGGTGGTGATCGCCGGAGGGCTCGTGGCGAAGGTCCTGGCCGAAGCATGGCCGGCGTTGTCGGCCTTCGGGCTCGACTTCCTGACCACGAGTGCGTGGGATCCGGTGCACGGCCGTTTCGGTGCGGCGGCGTTCCTGTTTGGCACCGCGGTGAGCTCGTTCGGAGCGCTGCTGATTGCCACGCCGCTGTCGATCCTGATCGCTCTGTTCCTGAGTGAGCTGTCGCCGCGTCGCTCACGGGGGCCGATCGCCGCCTTGATCGAGCTCCTCGCCGGCATCCCGAGCGTGATCCTCGGGCTATGGGGGATCCTGGTGCTGGGCCCGGTGATGCGCGACACGATCGAGCCGGCGCTGCACGACACCCTGGGTTCGATCCCGGTGCTCGGCAACCTCTTCGGGCCCGACTATTCGATCGTCGGCATGCTCCCGGCGATCGTGATCCTCACGATCATGACGGTACCGATCGTGTCGAGTTTGATGCGCGAAATCTTCGCCACGGTGCCGGCCGCGACCAAGGAGGGTGCGCTGGCCCTCGGGGCGACGCGCTGGGAGATGATCCGCACCGTGGTGCTGCCCCACGCCCGGCCCGGCATGGTCGGGGCGGTGATCCTCGGTCTCGGCCGGGCCGTGGGAGAGGCGATCGCCGTCACCCAGGTGATAGGGGGGACCGAGGGCATAAGGGCCAACCTCTTTTTGCCCTCGGACACCCTTGCCAGCCGGATCGCTGGCCAGTACCAGGGAGCGACGAGTGACCTGCAGATCGCGTCGATCGCCTACCTCGGAGCGATACTGCTCGCCCTCGCCCTTCTGTCCAACGGTGTGGCGCGGTTGTGGGTGCGGGACGCGGCCGGAGCTGCGGCATGAGGTTGCGGCAGATGGCGGTGGATCCGCTGGGGGCCCGGGTCCCGAACCTCAGGCGTCGACGCATCGTGAACGCGGCGTGGATCGGCAGCGCGTGGGCGGGGGCATCGATCGCGGTCGGACTGCTGCTGGTGGTCGTCGCCGGCGTGGTCGCACGAGGGATAGGCTCGATCAACCCGACCTTTCTCACCACTCCTACCGATCCGTTCGGTTCGGGCGGCGGCATCTCCAACGCGATCGTCGGGACCGCGATCCTGGTGGCGCTGGCGTCTGCCATGGCCGTACCGGTGGGCATCCTCACCGCGCTATACACGAGCGAGTTCGCGTCGCGCCGTCTCGCGTCCGGGCTCCGTTACGTGCTCGACGTTCTGAACGGCGTGCCGACGATCATCACCGGGATCTTCGTCTTCGGGCTGTTGGTGGTGGGCCGCAGCCAGAGCGGCTGGGCCGGTGCCGCTGGCCTGGCGATCGTCATGGTGCCTCTGATCGCCCGTTCCGGTCAGGAGGTGCTCGCGCTGGTCCCCAGCGGGCTGAGGGAAGCGAGCCTCGCGCTCGGAGCGAGCCGGTGGCGCACCGTTCTGAGGGTGGTGATCCCGACCTCGATCGGGGGGCTGGTGACCGGCGCCCTGCTGGCGGTGGCGAGGGCGGCCGGCGAGACTGCACCGTTGCTGTTCACCTGCTCGATCTTCCCGAACCTGGTGCAGACCGATCCGTCACGGGTGCTGCCCAACATCCCGATCACGATCTTCCAGTTCTCGGAGTCACCCGACCCGGTCAAACACGCGCAGGCGTGGGCGGCCGCGCTCGTGCTGATCGCCTTCGTGCTCGCCGTGAGCATGGTCGCTCGGTTGCTGTCGGCTCGCACCCGGCGGCGGCTGCAGGAGCTGAGGTAGGTGCGGGTGGCGCCGCCGCCCGCGGCAAGGGGGTTAGCGGACATGACGATCGATCGCAAGGAGCTCGACGCTGCCGGCAGGGTGCGGCACGAGACGCCTCCCGGCCCCCGCACGGAGGTGCCGGCCGTCGATCGCGTCGGTGTCGAGCACGGA
This sequence comes from Actinomycetota bacterium, assembly GCA_902812355.1. Taxonomy (GTDB): domain Bacteria; phylum Actinomycetota; class CADDZG01; order CADDZG01; family WHSQ01; genus CADDZG01. Next base: position 6,902 of record CADDZG010000040.1, read on the forward strand.
GCATCGGGTTCCCGCGTGCACCTCGAGGACGTCAAGGCCTACTACGGAACCAAACGGGTGCTGCACGGCATCACGCTGAGCCTGGAGCCCGGAGTCGTGACCGGCATCATCGGGCCGTCTGGCTGCGGCAAGTCCACGATGGTGCGGTGCATCAACCGCATGCACGAGGAGGTACCGGGTGGGCGCTGCGAAGGCCGCATCCTGTTGGATGAGATCGATCTCAACGGGCCGGAGGTCGACGTGGTCGGGGTGCGGCGCGCCGTCGGGATGGTGTTCCAGAAGCCGAATCCGTTCCCGACGATGTCGATCCTCGGCAACGTGCTCGCCGGCCTGCGTTTCGTCGGGGTGCCGCGTGAGCGAAGGATCGAGCGTGCCGAGGCCGCACTGACCGACGCGGGGCTGTGGGACGAGGTGAAAGACCGTCTCTCCGATCCGGGGGTGAGCCTGTCGGGTGGCCAGCAGCAACGGCTCTGCATCGCCCGGGCCCTCGCCGTGGAGCCCGACGTCCTGTTGATGGACGAGCCGTGCTCTGCGCTGGATCCCGCGGCAACGATGAGGATCGAGGAGCTGATCACCCAGCTCAAGCGACGGGTCACGATTGCGCTCGTCACCCACAACATGCAGCAGGCGGCGCGGATTGCCGACGTCACCGCTTTCATGCTCGCCGGTGAGCTGATCGAGGTCGGCAGCACCGACCGCATGTTCACCGACCCTCAGGACGAGCGCACCGAGCAGTACGTGACCGGGAGGTTCGGATGACCGCCGGATCGATGCACGCAACCGCCGGGTTCCGGGTCACGAGGCCGATGCCATGATGCGTGCCGGGCTCGCCGGGGGATTGCGCGCCTCGGAACAGGATCTCGTAGCCGAGGCAAGGCTCGTGCACGAGCAGCTGCGCCGGGTGACCGAAGCGCTCATGACGCGCGACCCTCGCAGTGCCGCCGAGGTCGTCGAGGGTGACGACGCGGTCGATCGCCTCTATCTCGTCACCGAAGACCGTCTGCTCAAGCTGATCGCGCGCCAGGGGCCGGTGGCCGGGGACCTGCGCCTCGTGAGCGCGATCCTGCACAGCAACCTGCACTTCGAGCGCATCGGCGACCTGTGCGTGAACATCGCCAAGTTCGTGCTGAACGGCTACCGCTACCCGACCGACTCCCAGATGCTGCGGACCCTGATGGATATGGGCGATCGCGCTGCGGCGATGATCAACGATGGAATCGACGCCTTCGTCGCCCGCGATCTCGAACTTGCCGAACGCCTCACTGTCTCGGACGACGCTATCGACGTGCTCAACCGCACCATGCTGATCCATCTGCGTCCTTACCTCGGGGACCCGGCCAGCTTCGAGTGGGCGAGCCATCTCCTGTTGATCGCTCGCTACCTCGAGAGGATCGGAGACCACATGGTCGACGTCGGGGAGCAGGTGTCGTTCCTCGTCACCGGCGTCTTCCGGGAATTCGCCGACGCCTCACATCCCCACGGCGCGTCCACGTGACGCCGAGGTGCGTCCGGCTATCGATCCTTCGCGGTTGCCCTGTGGACCGTGGTGTGGGCCGTTCGGGCGACACCTTCGATCAGGTCTGCCGCGCGCCGGGTTCCATCGGCTGCCCTGATCCTCGCTCCTTCAGCCGCCAGACGGGTGCGGAGGCCGTCGTCGTTGAGCAGGCGGTCGAGCGCCTCTGGTAGCTGCTCGGCGGCCACTCCATAGGTGTCGAGCCTGATCCCGAAGCCGAGCTCGTGCATCCGCTGGGCGTTGTCGTACTGGTCCCAGAACAACGGCAGCACGACCATCGGCTTGCCGAAGTGGAGGCTCTCTGTGACGGTGTTGTTCCCACCGTGGGTGATCACCGCATCGACGTGCGGGATGATGCTCGTCTGCGGCAGGCGGTCCCGGCCCCACATGTTGGGGGCGAGCTCGTACTCGTCGGCGCGCGGGCCCTTCGACACGACGTATCGATGGGGTGTGGCGGCGAGCGCGTCGACGAGCCGGCGCATCAGGTCGACGTCGCCGGAGCCGAGCGATCCGAGGGAGAGGTAGACGAGCGCGCCGTCACCCTCCAGCTCTTCGGGCACCTGCCACGCCTCTTCGGTGTCTCGTACCGAGGACTCGAGCCGGTGCCATGTGGGTCCCAGGGGCCGGGTGCGCGGGTAGTCGGCGATGCCTGGATAGAGGTAGAGGTTGAGCGCTCGAGACTCGTGGATGAACTGGAGGTCGGGCAGCGGAGGAGCTCCCTGTTCGACGACCCAGTCGTTGAAGCTCTCCCACAGGTCACGATGGGTGCGGTCGTACTCGGCCCGGAAGGCGTCCCAGCCGCGCTCGTCGTCGGTCGGGTAGCCGCTGAAGGGGGGCGGGAGCCCGGGATCCTGGATCTCCAGCGGATTGCAGCTCACGATCCGGACCCATGGCGCCGGTTGGGTGACCAGGGCGGGGAAGCAGTTCACGTTGTCCTCGACGATCACGTCCGGGGCGGTGTCGGCGAGGATGTCCTGCAACTGGTGCTGGCAGTAGCGGGCGCCGTCGATCAGCGACTCCCACACCGGCCGGATGAAGGTCTGCAGCTGCTCGATCGTCGGCTTGCGGAACTCCGGAGCGGTCTCGATGATGAAGTCGGTCCAGAACCGGCCAGCGTCCTGCTCCTCGGGAGGCGGCGGAGCCAGATCAACGAGGCGTTCCTCGAACCCCAGGGGTTCGAGGCGTCCCTTCCACGATGCCTCCGCGGCGAACACCACGCGGTGCCCGCGGCGCTCGAGGACCTTGCCGATGCCTATGCAGTTGTTGGTCGGCCCGTAGGCACTCTCGGGCATGAAGACGATCGTCAAGGACCCGTCGCTCACCGCCGGCCCACCCCCGGCGGCGCCGAGCCCGGTACACGACCGGCAGTGTCGTCGTGCATGGCGCAGGTCATATCACGAGCGCGCCTGGGGCGTCCCCCGGGCGCTTGGCGTAGACGGGCTACGGCGACCCGTTACATGGAGAGGCGGCCGTCCGTGGTTGGCGTGCGGCCCCTGCACGCATCGCTCCGCCGCCGACTGGCACGTTTAGGACCTGGCGCCGACGGTCGGTCAAACGGGCCGTTGGTTGCCGGTCCGGCAAGGTCGCGGCTCGCCGATCGTTCAGCCGGCAGACTCCCCGGCGCAGGGCAACGCCGCCACGAGGTCGCGGAAGCCGTCCTTCTCGTAGACGCGACAGGCCCCCGCATCCAGCATCGAGGCGTGCGACTCGACGCGCGGGTCGGCGGTGAGGCCGAACACCACGACCCGCGGCATGAGCTGTTTGGCCCGCCGGGTGAACTCGACGCCGTCCATCCCGGACATGCTGATGTCCACGATCATGATGTCGGGCGCGGCTTCGGCAAGCTTGGCGAGGGCCTCCTCGCCGTCCCCGGCCTCGGCCACCACCACGCAGCACGATCCCAGCAGGTAGGTCTGCAGCAACAGTCTGATATCGGGGTCGTCATCGACGACCATGACGCGCACGGTCAAAGGTGTGGCTCCTGGTACTGGTGTGATGCGGGACAAGCTTGGGGGAGGCGGCGAGGAGCCGTCCATACGTAGATGACGCAAGCGATCTCAGGCGTCGCCGCCCCCGTGGCCGAGGGTGCGAAGCAGCAGCGCCAGGGAGGACTCCGGCCCCGGCCACGACGCCCGGATCGTGGCCGGGCCGACCCGCCGTAACGCCCAGCGCAGCGCGGCCAGCGCGATCACGACGTCGTCGAGCTGACCGGCGACCGGGATCGGGTCGGGCACGACGTCGATCGGGCACACCAGATAGGCGATCGTGGCCCCGATCACGACCTTGGAGGAGGTCGGCACCGCGGGATCCCGCAGCAGCCGGCGCAGCAGGCGTACGAGGTCGGGCAGGAAGCGGGCCGCGGCCGTCGCCTCGTCGCGCCGTCCGGCGACCACGAGGGCGACGACGAACGCCGCGTACAGCGCGGCGGCGCACGCCAGCCCGACGAGCACCCAGCGCATAGCCCCAGCGTACGAGGTCGGGCAGGAAGCGGGCCGCGGCCGTCGCCTCGCCGCGCGGTCCGGCGACGACGAACGCCGCGTACAGCGCGGCGGCACACCCCAGCCCGACGGGCACCGAGCGCATAGCACCAGCTTGGCGCCTGGAGCGGGGGGCCCGGCAGGACCGCCGGGTACCCTTGGGAGCGACTCGGCGGCACACGTGGAGGCGAGCATGCAGCGATCGGCAACCGGCCCCCGCTACAGGACCTGGGCCCGCGCCTTCGTGGGCTTCTACCGGCCTGCGTTAGGCGATCCGAGCGCGCTCGACCCGGTGGCGCGTTTCCTCTATGCGGCGCGCTCGGTGATCCTGGTGATCTCGGTCCAGGCGGCAGCGATCGCCGGCATCATGGCGGCGACCGACCGGCGCCTCGAGGTTCTGCCCTTCCTCCTCGTGCTGCTGGGGTTCGTGCTGCTGCACTCGATCAGCAACCTCAGCAACGACCTCTTCGGCTACCGCAGGGGCCACGACACTCCGGGTTCACCGCGCCTCAACTACACGATCCATCCGCTGGCGACCGGCGCGCTCACCCCGCGGGCGCTGGGCACCGGGCTCGCGGTGCTGGCCGCGGCGGCCACCGCGATAGGCATCTACTTTGTCGTGCTGCGCGGGTGGGGTGCGCTGGCGTTCGCTCTCGCCGGCGCCGCCCTGCTGTACCTCTACGACGCCGCCCCCATCACCCTCAAGGCGATCGGGCTCGGCGAGGTGGCGTCGTTCGCAGTGTGGGGGCCGATCATGGTCGGCGGCGGCTACTACGCGATCACCGGCCACATCTCGGGGGCCGCGTTCCTGGCCTCGGTGCCCTACGGCTTCGGGGTGATGTCGATCCTCACCGGCAAGCACATCGATCAGGCGGCGTTCGATCGCACCAAGGGCCAGCGCACCCTGCCGATCGTGCTCGGCGAGGAGCGCGCGCGGCGCCTCACCCAGGGTCTCGTGGTGGGGATGTACGGGACCGTCGCCGTCGGGGTCGGGCTCGGGTGGCTGCCGGTCACGGCCCTCGTGGCCGGGGTCGCCCTGCCGCGCGCGCTCGCCGCGCTGCGCACCCTCGGACACCCGCGGCCCGACGCGCCGCCCGCCGGCTACGTCGGGTGGCCGCTGTGGTACCACCGGGTCTGTCTGGTGCACAACCGCCTGTTCGGGTGGGCCTACATCGCCGGGTTGCTCGGCGGTGCGCTGTGGCCGGCGCTGCGGCTCGGCTGAGGCGGGGGTGCTGCTCGCCGATGTCGCCGCGGTGTCCCGGGCGGTGGCGCGCACCCGGTCGCGCCGCGCCAAGATCGATCTGCTCGCCGGCCTCCTGCGTCGCGTCCCGCCGTCCGAGGTCGCGATCGCGGTGTCCTACCTCTCGGGTGAGCTGCCCCAGGGCGCGATCGGGGTGGGCTGGGCGTCGCTGTCGCAGCGGCCCCCGCCCGCTGGGGAACGGTCGCTGGCCCTCGCCGAGGTCGACGCCACCCTGAGCGGGCTCGCGGGCCTGTCGGGGCGGGGGTCCCAGGACGCTCGCAGGACGCTGCTGCGCGAGCTCCTGGGGCGCGCCACCGGCGACGAGCAGGAGTTCCTCACCGCGCTGCTGCTCGGCGAGCTGCGTCAAGGGGCGCTGCGGGGGGTGATGACCGAGGCCGTGGCCGCGGCCTGCGGACACCCGGCGAGCGAGGTGCGCCGGGCCGTGATGCTGGCAGGGGATCTCGCCACCGTCGCCGCCGCGGCGCTCGGCGGCGCCGGGCTGCAGGGCTTCTCGTTGCGGCCCGGCGAGCCCGTGCAGCCGATGCTCGCCCACGGCGCCACCACCCTGGAGGACGCGCTCGCCCGCACCGGGGACGCGGTCGCCGAATACAAGCTCGACGGCGCACGGCTGCAGGTCCACCGCGACGGCGACCGAGTGTGGGCCTTCACCCGCAACCTCGCCGACGTCACCGGGCGCGTGCCCGAGATCGTCGAGGCGGTCGCCGCGCTACCGCTGGACTCGGTCGTTCTCGACGGCGAGGCGATCGCCCTCGGACCCGGCGGTCGTCCGTTGGCCTTCCAGGAGACGATGAGCCGCTTCGGCAGCCGCCTCGACGTGGCCCGGGCGCGGGAGCGCACGCCGCTGTCGTTCTTCGCCTTCGACGTCCTCCACCTCGACGGCGCCGACCTGCTCGACCGCCCCCAGCATGAGCGCAGCGCCGCGCTCGCCGGAAGCTTGCCGCCGGAGCTCGTGATGCCCTGTGCCATCGGCGACGCCGGCGCGCTACGAGGCTTCTTCGACGCTGCGATCGCGGCCGGTCACGAGGGTGTGGTCGTGAAGTCCCTGGACGCGCCCTACGAGGCCGGGCGGCGCGGCGCCGCATGGGTCAAGGTCAAGCGCGTCCACACCCTGGACCTCGTGGTGCTGGCCGCGGAGTGGGGGCACGGTCGCCGCCGGGGCATGCTCAGCAACCTCCACCTCGGGGCGCGCGGCCCCGACGGCTTCGTGATGCTCGGCAAGACCTTCAAGGGCCTCACCGACGACCTGCTGCGGTGGCAGACCGAGCGCCTGCTCGAGCTCGCCACCGGCCGTGCGGGCCACGTCGTCCACGTCCGCCCCGAGCTCGTGGTCGAGGTCGCCTTCGACGGCCTGCAGACGAGCCCCCGTTACCCCGGCGGTCTCGCCCTGCGTTTCGCCCGGGTCAAGCGCTACCGGCCCGACAAAGATGCCTCGGAGGCGGACACGATCGAGCGCGTGCGCGCCCTCGTCGCGCCGCGGCCTTAGGGGCCTGGCCCGGGCACGAGATCGAGGAAGATACGTCCATCGCGCTCGACGGTGCGCCCCGGATGCGCCACCACGGGGTGCGACATCAGCGGGCCGGCGCGCACGAAGCTGTGGAACTCGCCGTTTTCCCCGCACGGATCGACCCCTTCGGGGAGCGACGACACCAGCGCCTGATCGACGCGGCGTCCGAGCGTGTCGCCGGGCACCGCCTGCGGGTCGATGCACACCACCACCGCTTCCCAGCCCCGCTGCACGAGCCGGCGCACGAGCGCATGCGTGTCCTGCCCCCACAGCGGGAACAGCGCTCGTCTCGCCGCCCGGGCGACCATGTCCTCGCGGTAGGCGCGTACGTCGGCGAGGAAGAGGTCGCCGAAGGCGAAGGTGGCGACGCCGGACAGGGGCGGCCGGGCCAGGGCCTCCGCCATGATGCGCTCGTAGACCGCGTTGGGACAGGGATCGGGCAGCGCGATCTCGACCAGCGGAAGCCCGAGGGCGCGCGCCTGGGCACGCACCAGCTGCGCGCGCACCCCGTGGATCGAAACCCGGTCCCGTGCGCGGTCGATCGTGGTCAGCAGGGCGACGACCTCGAGCTCGGCGTCGGCAGCGAGGGCATCGAGGGCGAGCGCCGAGTCTTTGCCGCCGCTCCAGCTCAGCGCGACGCGGCGGTCGGCCGCGGCGCTCACCCCGAGCGTCGGC
>CADDZG010000041.1 GCA_902812355.1 Actinomycetota bacterium
GGCGGTCGCCGCGAGCGCGGCGCGGGCCGCGTTCGCACCGGGAGCACCGTGGACGCCGCCGCCGGGGTGAGCCGAAGCCGAGCCGAGGTAGAGGCCGCGTATCGGGGTCTCGGCCCGGCCGGTTCCCGGCAGCGGCCTCAGGATCGCCTGCTGGTGGACCTGGGACGTGCCGCCGTTGAGCGCGCCTCCCACGAGGTTCTCGTCGAGCTCCTGCAGGTGCGGAGGGGGGAACGCGTAACGTGCCGTGATCGTGTCGCGGAAGCCGGGGGCCAGGCGCTCGATCTGGTCTTCGATCCGTTCGACCATGGCCTCGACCTCGCCTTCGTCCCAACGCCCGGAGATCACCCCACCCTGGTCGGCGACGATGTCCTGGGGCAGATGCGTGTAGGCCCACGCGGTTGCCGTGCCGGCGGGTGAGCGCGTCGGATCGGCGACGTTCATCTGGCCGACGACGAGGTAAGGGCGTGTCGGCACGATGCCGCGTGTGATCAGAGCGGTGGTCTCGCTGAGGTAGTCGAGGTCGCGCGCCACGTGGATCGTGGCGGCACGGCGTGCCGGTTCGCACTCCCATGGGATCGGGCGGTCGAGGGCCCAATCCACCTTGAAGGTCGCGTTGTCGTATTGGAAGCGGGCCATGTCTCTCACGAACCGCAGAGGGAGATGCTCGGGCCCGACGAGGTCGAGGTACAAGGCCGGCGCCCCGACGTCGGCGATCACGGCGTGACGGGCCCTCACCTCGTCACCCGACGCGGTCACCACCCCGAGCGCCCGGCCTCGCCGGACCACGATCTCGGTCACGCGCTGCCCGCAGCGGATGTCGCCGCCGCGCTCGCGCAGGCGCGCTGCGAGGGCATTGGACAGGACCCCCGATCCGCCCTCGGGCACCGGGAAGCCGACGTCCTGTCCGAGGCAGGTCAACAGCCACCCGAACATGCCCGAGAGGGCCGACTCGGGCATGAGATCGGCGTGCAGGGCATTGCCTGCGAGCAGCATCGGCGCTCCCCAGCCGCGGAACTCGACGTCGGCGAGGCGGCGCAGGGTGATGACCCCGAGCCGGGTAAGCGTGAGGACGTCGCGTCCCAGTGCCGTCCCCAGGCGAGCGCCCGCGCGCAGCGGCGGGAAGGGCGACATCAGCGCTCGCATCAGGTGCGGGCGAGCATCCTCCCACAAGGTGTAGAGGCGCCTGAAGGCGCGGCCGTCGCCGGCGTGGATGCGCTCCAGTGCCTCGACCGTCTCCTCGAGATCGCGCGACAAGAAGGTGCAGGTGCCGTCGGGACGGGGATGGGCGAGCACGAGCGGGGAGTGCCGCCAGCGCAGCCCGTAGTCTTCGAGATCGAGACCCTGCATGATGTGAGAAGCCGCGGCGAACGGGTAGAAGGCGCTGAACATGTCGTGCACGAACCCGGGGTGGGTGAGCTCGCCGCTGCGGACCGCACCACCCCAGGAGGGTTGGGCCTCGAAGATCACCACACTCCAGCCGCGGTCGGCGAGGAGGTTGGCGGCGACGAGCCCGTTCGGCCCCGAACCGATGACGACCGCATCCGGCATTCCCGATGCATACCCCACCCGGGCGAGGCGTGACGTGTCCCCGCATCCGCAGGTGGCGGGATGGCGCTGACCCGGCGTTTCGTCGCCGCATCACCCGAGCGCATCTTCGCCGTGCTGCTCGACCCGGCGAGCTACGGCCGCTGGGTGCCGGGCGCGAGCCACGTGCGAGGATCCGACCCCCACTGGCCGGCACCCGGCGCGGCCTTCCATCACACCCAGGGGGCCCACCTCGGGCGCCTGCGCGACCACACCGAGATCGTCCACGTCGATCCACCGCGCAGCATCGTCCTGCTTGCTCACGCTCGCCCGGTCGGTGTCGCCGTGGTGACCGTGTCGGTACGCCCGGCCCCCGGGGGGGCGCGCGTGTGGCTGCGCGAGGAGCCGGCTCCCCACTCGCGCGCCCGTTACCTCAAGCCGCTCGTCGATCCGTTGCTGTGGTTGCGCAACCTCGTGTCGCTGCGTCGCATCGCCCGGCTGGCGGGTGCCTGACCCTTCACCTCAGCGCATCAATCGCAGGCGGTCGCCGCGGCGCGTGCCCAGGCGCCGGGTCATGGCCAGCAGCACGATCGGCAGGGCCACGGCGATCGCCAGCGCCGCCAGCGATGCGTAGCGATCGCCGCCGGTGAGGGCGTGCTCCTGGTGGGTGAGGTGGTAGATGAGATGGGGGATCGAGAAGGCGAGGAAGGCGACCAGGGCGGTCCGGGCCGCAGGGCGCGTCAGACGGATCGCGGCGTAACCGGTGCCCACCCCGATCGCCAGGAACCCGGCCCCGACGTCGCTCGCGAGGTGGTGGTTGTAGGGGCCGTACGCGTCGGTCCAGTGGTGCCCTAGCCCGGGATAGCCAAGGTACCAGCCGTGGGGATCTATGACCGCCCACAGCCCCGTGTACAGCGACGCGAGCGCCAGCACCACGAGCCCCAGCCGCAGCAGCCTGTCGTTCACCCAGCCCTTATACAGGTCTCGGCGGGTAACGCGTCCCAACCTGCCCGCAACAAGCAGGTCCGCACCTCGAGCCGGGCGCGATGATGCCGCCGATGACCGACGGTGACGGATCCTTCGGCCCGGCCGCGGTCGCGGCCGCCCTGCGGGGCAGGTTCGGGCGGCCCTTGCGCTACTTCGACGAGATCGGGTCGACCAACGTCGAGGCCTCGAGCTGGGCACGGCAGGGTGCTCCCGAGGGTGCCGTCGTGGTCGCCGACCATCAGCTCGCCGGCCGCGGCCGGCGGGGCCGCACGTGGCTGTCCGCTCCGGGCACCGCGCTGCAGTTCTCGTTGGTACTGCGCCCCGGTGTCCCCGCCGCCTTGGGCGGGTTGATCACGACCGCGCTGGGGCTCGCGTGCTGCGAGGCTGTGAGCCGCCTCGCTCACATACCCGCCCGTCTCAGGTGGCCCAACGATGTCGTCTGCCGCGGGCGCAAGCTGTCCGGCTGCCTCGTGGAGACCGAGCTCTCCGGTGACCGCATCGCGATCGCGGTGGCGGGGCTGGGCGTCAACGTCTCCTGGGATCCGCTGCCCGCCGATCTCGGCCCGGTGGCCACCTCGATCGCGGTGGAGGCACGAGCCCTCGGCGGGGCCGTGCCGCACAGGGCGGACCTGCTCGCCGAGGTGTTGGTGCGCTTCGAGGAGCTCTACGCGTTCCTGCGGGCGGGCGACCGGGGGCCTGTGGTCGCGCGCGCCGAGGCGGTGTCCGACCTGTTGGGGGAGGACGTCCGGGTGTCGTTGCCGGGTGGCGACACCCTCACCGGCACCGCGCTCGGGCTCACCCCGACCGGTGCGCTGAGGCTCGGCACCGGCCGCGGCGAGACGACCGTGCACGCCGGCGACGTCGAACGCGTGCGCCCGTCCTGAAATGGCGGTTCGCCGGCGGCCGCGGCTCGTGGAGCGGTAGCCTCCTGCGGGGCGGCGAGCTCGAAGGGAGCAAGGGTGGTCGACGAGCAGGCCCACGATGCGGAGGTCGTAGTAGGGCTCTGTCGCGCCTCCCATGCCCGGCTGCTGGAGCGGATCCGGGACCTCGACCCGGCGGCGCCGCAGCGGGCGAGCCTGTTGCCGGGGTGGACGATCGGACACGTGCTCACCCACCTCGCACGCAACGCCGACGGACACTCCCTACGCCTCGAGGGAGCCCTGCGCGGAGATGACGTCCCCCGCTACCCCGGGGGCCGCGCGCAGCGCGACGCGGACATCGACGCGGGTGCGGCCCGGCCTCTGGGCGAGCTGGTGGACGACGTCGAGGCTTCCGCCCGGCGCCTCGAAGGTATATGGGCTCGCTGCATCGAAGCCGGCTGGCCCCACCGCGAGCTCCTCGCCGACGACACCTGGCCGGTGATCGAGAGCCCCTTCCGCCGCCTGCGCGAGGTCGAGGTCCACCACGTCGACCTCGACGCCGGCTACACCCCGGAAGACTGGCCCGAGGCCTACGTGGAGCGCGAGCTTCCCGCCGTTCTCGAGGGTCTGCCGGCGCGCCTCGACCCCGACGGCAGCCGCCGCTTGCTGGCGTGGTTGATCGGCCGCCGCGGCGATCCCGGCGGCGTCGAGCTCGAGCCCTGGGCCTAGGACCCGCCCCCGGGCTGCGGGTCCGCTGGGTGCCGGGCGCGCGGGCGCGAGCGGCTCATAGGATGAGGCCATAGCGATCCAGGAGGTGTGCATGCAGCTGGGCACGATCACCCATCTCGCTTGAGTGGCCGACCAGGAGGAGAAGCTGCGGGTCGCGCAGCTCGAGCGTGAGCGCCGTCGGGCGCTGCGGGAGGCATCCTCCCGCCGGCACGACGCGCCTGCGGCACCGAGGTCCCCCTTCGGCATCTTGAGGGCGTTGCTGGCATGGCGCTGACCGATCGCGCCCCGGCCGAACGCGGGGCCGCCGGACGCAGGGAGGCGATTGAGGAGGCGGTGCAGGTCGCACTGCGCGGGGGCCCCGCCCGCTACCACGACAAGCTGCGCGCCCAGAACAAGCTGTTCGTTCGCGACCGCCTCGCCCTGCTGTTCGACTCCGCCGACGGCTTCGTCGAGGACGGGTTGCTGGTCAACGCCTTGGCCGGCGACCTGCCTGCCGACGGGGTCGTGACCGGGGTCGGCCGGATCGACGGGCGAGCGGTGGCGGTGATGGCCAACGATCCCACGGTCAAGGCAGGTTCGTGGGGCGCCCGTACGGTCGAGAAGATCATCCGCATCATCGAGCTCGCCCGCCGCCACGAGCATCCGCTCGTCTATCTCGTGGATTCCGCCGGGGCCCGCATCACCGACCAGGTCGATCTCTTCCCCGGGCGCCGCGGCGCCGGCAAGATCTTCTACAACCAGGTGCAGGCCTCCGGCAAGGTTCCCCAGGTGTGCTGTCTGTTCGGACCTTCGGCCGCAGGCGGCGCCTACATCCCGGCCTTCTGCGACGTCGTGTTCATGGTCGAGGGCAACGCATCGATGTATCTCGGTTCGCCGCGCATGGCCGAGGAGGTGATCGGCGAGCGCGTCACGCTCGAAGAGATGGGCGGCGCCCGGATGCACACGTCGGTATCGGGTTGCGGGGATTTGCTGGTGAGCGACGACAAGGCGGCGATCGAAGCGGCGCGCGCCTACCTCTCCTACTTCCCGCGCAGCTTCCGTGAAGCCCCCCCGTGGGCCGAAGCTCGGCCCCCCGCCTACACCGGCTCCTTGGCCGGCATCGTGCCAGAGAGCGAATCCGAGGCCTTCGACATGCTGGCGCTGGTCGCCGGCATCGTGGATGAGGGCTCGCTGTTCGAGATCAAGCCTGACTACGCGCAGGAGCTGATCTGCGGGCTCGCCCGCATCGAGGGCCGCGTAGTTGGGATCGTCGCCAATCAACCGCGGCACCGCGGCGGGGTGCTGTTCGTGGACTCCGCCGACAAGGCCGCCCGATTCATCTGGCTGTGCGATGCGTTCAACATCCCACTGGTGTTCGTCGCCGACGTGCCGGGATTCATGATCGGTACCGAGGTCGAGCGCCAGGGCATCATTCGGCACGGCGCCAAGATGATCACGGCGGTGTCGGAGGCGACCGTGCCCAAGTTCTGCGTGGTCGCACGCAAGGCTTACGGCGCCGGGCTCTACGCCATGGCCGGACCCGGGTTCGAGCCCGACGCCACGATTGCGCTGCCGACCGCACGGATCGCGGTCATGGGGCCCGAGCCGGCGGTCAACGCGGTCTACTACAACCGGATCCAGGCGATCGAGGACCCCGAGGAACGGGCCCGGTTCGTGGCCGAGCGCCGGCGCGAGTACGAGGCCGACATCGACATCCTGCGCCTCGCATCCGAGAACGTCGTCGATGCCGTCGTGCAGCCCGACGACCTGCGTTCCGAGCTTGCCCGGCGGCTGGCCTTCTCCGAGAACAAGGATCGGCACTTCTCCACGCGTCGCCACGGGGTCCCGCCGGTATGACCCTGGTCGAGCGCCACGGTCACGAGCACGTCGCCGAGGTTCGGCTGGCGCGTCCGGAAGCGCTCAACGCTCTGTCCGGCGCGATGGCCGAGGAGCTGACGGGCGTGATCGCCGAGGTATCCGGGGACCGGGACGTGTGGGCGGTAATGCTGAGCGCGCAGGGTGAGCGCGCCTTCTGCGTCGGCGCCGACCTCAAAGAGAGGGCGGGCTTCTCCGCGCAGGATTTCGAGCGCAACCGCCGTCAGATCGGGGGCCTGTTCGCGGCCCTGCGGGCGGTGCCTCAGCCGACGATCGCTGCCGTGTTCGGCTACGCGCTCGGAGGTGGGTTCGAACTCGCCCTGTCCTGCGACCTCATGGTGTGCGAGCGCGACGCGCAGCTGGGGCTCCCGGAGACGCGCGTCGGCCTCGTCCCGGGTGGGGGCGGCACGCAGCTGCTCGCCCGGCGCGTGGGCCTCGCCCGGGCCAAAGACGTCATCTTCCACGCGCGGCGGATCGATGCCGCGACCGCGCTCGACTGGGGCGTGGCAGCCGAAGTCGTGGACGGGATCGACGCCACCCGGGCCCGGGCGCTGGACAAGGCCGCGCAGCTGTGCGCGCAGTCGCCGGTCGCGCTGCGCGCCGCCAAGAAAGCGATCGACGGCGGCTTCGGGCGCCCTCTCGAAGAGGCGATAGGGGAGTTCGAAGACGCCGCGTGGTGGGAGGCGGTGCGCTCGGAGGATCGCGCCGAAGGCATCGCCGCGTTCAACGAGAAGCGCGACCCGCGCTGGCGCGGCCGCTGACCGCGGGATGCTAGCGGATAAGGTCGCCGGTGCCCGCCGCGGGGGCGGCGAGACCCGCCGGCGCTGCCGGCCGCTGCACGGGAGGCAATGAGGGTGAGGCTGCCCGACAGGGTGCAAATACGGGAGGTCGGACCGCGCGACGGCATCCAGAGCGAGCGGGCGATGGTCCCGACCGAGGGCAAGGTGGCGTTGATTGACGCGCTGTCGCGCACCGGGCTGCGCCTGATCGAGGCCGTGTCGTTCGTGTCGCCCAAGGCGGTGCCGCAGATGGCGGATGCGGACGAGGTGCTCGCTCGCATCTCACGCAACCCCGGCGTCTTCTACTCGGCCCTCGTGCCCAACCGCAAGGGCGCGGAGCGAGCGGTTGCGGCGCGCGCCGACGGGCTCCAGGTGTTCATCGCGGCCAGCGACTCCTACAACCTGCGCAACGTGCGCAAACCGGTGGAGCAATCCTTCGCCGACGTCGCCGAGGTCGTGGCGGTGGCTCGGGAGGCCGGGTTGCCGGTCGAAGCCACCGTATCGACCGCCTTTGGCTGTCCCTACGAGGGCGACGTCGCACCCCGGCGGGTCGCGGACATGGTCACGCGCTTGATCGACCTCGGCATCGGTGCCGTATCCCTGGGCGACACAACCGGCATGGCAACGCCGCGCCGGGTGGTCGAAGTGGTCGAGGAGGTGCGCGCGGCGGCCCCCGGGGTGGCGCTCAACATGCACTTCCACGACACGCGCGGCACCGGGCTGGCCAACGTGCTGGCGGCCCTCGATCTCGGGATCGACAGCTTCGACGCATCGGTGGGTGGGATGGGAGGCAGCCCCTTCGCCGAGGGCTCCACCGGCAACATCTGCACCGAGGATCTCGTGCACATGCTGATCGACATGGACGTCGACACCGGGGTGGATCTCGATGCGCTGCTCGACGCGGCCCGCCTAGCCCAACGCCTGATCTCCGGCGAGCTCCCCGGCAAGGTGCTGCGGGCCGGCCCCCGCTGGCAGGTCGCCGGACCGGTGGCGGTGGAGGGCACCTGATTGTTCCGTCGAGTGCTGATCGCCAACCGGGGTGAGATCGCCGTGCGCGTGGCGCGCACCTGCCACGACCTCGGTATCGAGGTCGTGGCCGTGTATTCGGACGTCGACGAGCGCGCCCGCCACGTCGCCGCGGCCGACGTCGCGGTGCGTCTTCCCGGCCGGGCCCCCGCCGACACCTACCTCAACGCCGAGGCGATCGTCGCCGCGGCGCGGGATACCGGTGCCGAGGCGATCCATCCCGGCTACGGCTTTCTCGCCGAGAGCGACGCCTTCGCCAGGGTGGTGGAGGCGGCGGGTCTCGCATGGGTCGGGCCCCCGCCCGAGGCACTCGCGCTGGCCGGGAGCAAGGTCGCGGCTCGCCGCACCGCCGAGCAGGCCGGGGTCCCGGTGGTGCCCGGCATCACCGCGGCGATCGAGGACCCCGGGGTAGTGCTCGACTTCGCCGCCGAGCACGGCTTCCCCGTGGCGATCAAGGCCGCCGGGGGCGGCGGGGGACGCGGCCTCAAGGTGGCGTCGGGCCCCGACGACGTGCCGGGGGCCCTGGAGGCGGCGAGGCGCGAGGCGCAGGCCTACTTCGGCTCCTCCGACGTCTACGTCGAGCGTTACCTCGAGGAGCCCAAGCACATGGAGGTGCAGCTGCTCGCTCCCGGCCCCGACGAAGCCCTGTGGCTTGGGGTGCGCGACTGCTCGCTGCAGCGGCGCCACCAGAAGCTCATCGAAGAGACCCCCCCGCCGCGTTTCGGCGATCTCGTCGAGGCCATGGGGGAGGCCACGGTCGCGTTCTCCAAGGCGTGCGGCTACGTCAACGCAGGCACCGCAGAGTTCCTCGTCGAGCAGGGGCGCTTCTACTTCCTCGAGCTCAACGCCCGCCTGCAGGTCGAGCACACCGTCACCGAGGAGGTCTACGGGGTCGATCTCGTTGCCTGTCAGCTGCGCATCGCCGCCGGCGAACCACTCGGCTTCGCCCAGGAAGACCTCGAGCCGCGTGGACACGCGATCGAGTGCCGCATCATCGCCGAGGACCCGGCCCGCGACTTCGTGCCCGATCCCGGGCGGATCGAGGCCTACGCCGAACCCAGCGGGCCGGGGGTGCGCGTGGACGGCGGCTACGGCCCAGGCGACGAGGTCCCGCCGGATTACGACTCGTTGATCGCCAAGCTGGTGACGCACGGCGCCGACCGCGAGGAGGCCCGCCGGCGCATGCTGCGGGCCCTGCGCGAGTACACGATCGAGGGCCCCGCGACCTCGATCCCGGCCCACCTCGCGTTGCTCGAAGAGCCGGCGTTCGTGTCCGGCACCCACACCACCCGCACCGTCGATGCGAGCCAAGGCCTGGCGGCGCTGCGGGCCGCGGCGCTGCAGGCGGAAGCCGGCGACGTCCTGCTGGTGGGGGGCAGGCCGGTGAGGCTGTGGCACCCGGCCATGGCGCCCTTCGCCGCAGCCGCGGTGCATGCATCTGCCGGCGGCGAGCTGAGCGCGCCGATGCAGGGCACGATCCTCAAGGTGCTTGTGTCGGAAGGCGACCAGGTGGAGGCCGGCCGACCGGTGGCGGTGCTCGAGGCGATGAAGATGGAATCGACCTTGTCGGCCCCCGTCGCCGGGCGCATCGCGGCGGTGGAAGTCTCTCCCGGGGACGCGGTCCGCAGCGGGCAGCGCGTCGTCGTCATCGAGCCCGAGTGAGCGCCGCCGTCCTGCTGGGGGCGGTGATCCAGTCCCTGCTGGCGATCGTCGTCGGATGGGTGGTCGGCGACGTGTTGCTGCACGCCGCCTTCACCCGTTCCGGAGGCCGCATCGACCTCGATGCGCCCCTGCCGGAGTGGGTCGGCCCCGCCGAGCGCGCCGGAGCGGCGCTGATCGGCTTCGTCGCCTTCGCGGTCGCCTGCATGATCGCCCATGTCGTCACCGGAGGAGCGGTGTTCGGGCTGCCCGGGATCGTGCCGGCGGCGGCCTTCGGGGTGATTCTGTTTGGGGCGCGCCGTCACGTCTGGAGGGTGCCGGGGGTCCAGTGGCGCGCCTGCGCCGGAGCTGTGGCCCTGCTGGCGGCGCTGTACATCGTCCCCGCCGTCCTCGGAGGGTCCTCGATCCGCACCGGCGACGACCCCTGGCACCTCGGCTGGACCGAGCAGCTCCTGCACGGCCTGGTCGTGCCGGCAGGGCCGGCCCCGGGTGACGCCAACGCCTACCCGTGGGGCTTTCACGCGGTGATGGCGACGCTCGTGCGCATGGTGCCCGGGACCACGGTCACGACCTCGCTCGAGTCGCTGGACATGCTCATAGCCCTCGCGCTGCCGCTGGCCGCGGCGTGCCTCGCCAAGCGCATCGATCCCGCGGCCGGATGGGGCGCGGCGGCCGCCGGGGCCCTCATCGGCGGCTTCGGCTGGATCATCGCCCGGGGGCCGGCGTTCGCCACCAGTCCCCGCAACCCGCCCTTCGGGGCTGATCTCGTCGCGGCCTCGCCCAACGGCGTCTACGAGCTGTTCCCTCCACCGCTGCCGCGCGAGCTCGGCCTCGCGCTGCTCGGTGTCGTCGGGGCCCTGCTGGCGGTCGCGGCGCGCTCGGAACGGCGCGCCCCGCGCCTGATCGCAGGGGCCGGGCTCGGGATGGTCGGCCTCGTGAGCGTGCCGATGGTCACGATCGGGGTGGCCTGGACCCTGGCCGTCGCCGCCACCGTGCCCCGAAGGCGCCTGGTGTGGCTGGGATGGGTCTTCGCCGCGGCGGGCATGGTGTTCGCCCTGTGGGCCGGCCCGGTGGTGGCCGGCTATTTGCGCTACGGCGGCTTCGTGAACATCACCCCGCACCTCGGCCAGGAGTGGGCGCTGCCGACCGCGCTGGCGTCGTGGGGGTTGCTGCTGCCGCTGGCCGTGGCGGGCGCCTTCGCCACCCTGCGCAGGGGCCACCCGCAGCGGGTGGCGATCCCTGCCTTCATCGTCGCGTCGCTTGTGATGCTCGGCCTTGCGGTGGCGCGCAAAGACCTGTCTTGGAGCCTCGGCGGCAACGCCACGCTGCTGCACGAGGGCCGCATGTGGCCGCCCCTGCACCTGCTGGCGGCGGCGCTCGCGGGGGTCGTGCTGGCGCGGCTGTGGACGCTCGTCGACACCCGTCGCCGCGTCGCCGGGGTCGCGCTGTCGGTGGCGCTTCTGGCGGTGGGAGGGGTGTCGCCGGGGCTCGCCTCGATCGCCTTCACCCGCGTCATCTCGACGCACTCGGGAGGGTTCATCTACTCTTCGCCCGACCTCGCCCCGGGGTCGTTCGTGCGGCGCGCCGCAGCTCACCTCGGCCCCCGCGACATCGTGCTCGTGCGCGGAGCGCAGCGCGACGTCGTGGCTTCGAACCTCGCGTTCGCTCTGTTCGAGTTCTCGGGAGCGCGCCTCGCCGCCTACGAGAACCCCGAGCTCGAGGGCAACGACCTCCGCATCCGCTACCGCGACCTCGCCCGGCGGTGGGAACGGCGGGTGCGCACAACTGGTTTCCCCGCCGACTATGAGGTCGTGCCATGCCGCCGCCGTTGCCCGGGGCAACCTCTCGCCGCCGGCCGCTTCGCCGACCGCCGCTGGGCGCTCGTACGCCGGACGGTGCAGGTCCCGGCGGGGTGAGCGGGACGATCGCCGCGCGTCCCCGCCACGACCCCGCCTCGCCTACGCGTTCGCCGGCGCGGTCACGTCGGACGGGGACGGCCACGTCGCCAGGGTCACCGCCCGCACCCACATTCCCGACCGCCTCGCCTTCGAGGTGTCCGAGGATCCTTCTCCGATTGGGTCGTGGTCGGGCCCCATCCGCCCGGCGGCAAGCGCGCGCCCCACCTTCCCGGGTGAGGCCGCTGCGTCGTTCGCGGCGGCGACGCTATCCCATCGGCCCCGAGCCACGGCACCCCGCGGCCGTACCGGGTCTGCTGTGATCAGGCGGTCAGGGCCTGGGCGATCACCTTGCGCTGGATCTCGGAGGTGCCCTCGAAGATGGTGTAGATCTTGGCGTCCCGGTACCACTTCTCGACCGGGAAGTCGCGGATGTAGCCGTAGCCGCCGAGGATCTGCACG
This sequence comes from Actinomycetota bacterium, assembly GCA_902812355.1. Lineage (GTDB taxonomy): Bacteria > Actinomycetota > CADDZG01 > CADDZG01 > WHSQ01 > CADDZG01. The sequence goes on from CADDZG010000041.1 coordinate 11,776, forward strand.
GCCTTCTCGGTCACCGCCACCGCGGTCTCAGACGCCTTGAGCTTGCTCATCGATCCCTCGGCCTTGGGGAAGGGCTGGCCCGACGCCGCCAGCCACGCGGCGCGGTAGACGAGCAGCCGGGACGCTTCGATCTCGGTCGCCATGTCGGCGAGGTGGTTGGCGATGCTCTGGTGCTGGGCGATCGGGACCCCGAACGCCTTGCGTTCCTTGGCGTAGTCGGTGGCAAACTCAAGCGCCGCCCGGGCGATACCCACGGCCTGGATCGCGACCGACGGGCGGGTGATCTCGAACGTGCGCAGCGCCGCCGAGGAGCGGCCGGTGGACTCGCCGCGCCGGGCCCGCTCGAGCTTGTCCTCGAGGCGCTCCATGCCTCCGAGGACGCGATCGAGCGGGATGCGGCAGTCGTTGAGGATCACCTCTGAAGTGTCCGAGGCGCGGATGCCGAGCTTGTGCTCCTTCTTGCCCGGAGTGATGCCGCCGTCGTCGCGCGTGACGATGAAGCTCGCCTGGCCCCGGTGACCGAGCTCGGGATCGACGGTGGCGACCACCACGTAGGTGTCGGCGACCCCGCCGTTGGTGATGAACACCTTGGTGCCGTTGAGCACCCAGTGGTCGCCGTCGCGCACCGCGCGCGTGCGCAGGGCCCGGACGTCGCTGCCGGCCTGCGGTTCGGTGACGCAGAAGGCCGCGACCTTGGGCTGCTCGGGCGTGCCGAACATCGCCGGGCCCCAGCGCATCAGCTGCTCCTGGGTGCCGGCGGCGGCCAGAGCCGACAGCGGCAGCCCGGTGCCGAAGATGCACAACCCGATGCCGGCACAGCCCCAGAAGACCTCCTCCATCACGATTGGGAGCGTGAGGCCGGTGGGGTCGGCCTGTGCCTGCAGGTAGAGGTCGAGGGAGTACAGCCCGGCCTGGGCAGCCTTGGCCAGCACCGGCCACGGGTACTCCTCCGAGGCGTCGTAGTCCGCCGCCACCGGGCGGATCTCCTTCTCGGCGAACTCGTGCGCCCACTTCTGCAGCTCGATGTGCTCCTCGCTGAGAGAGAAGTCCACGCTCTACCTCCTCGCGGCTCGGGCCTCCGTACCTGCAGTAACTTGACCGTGCGGTCAAGTTTATCCTACGACGCCCTGCCTGCCATACAGTGGGGCGGTCGACGAGGGAGAGGCAGTGGAGGAGCGAACCGAGCCGATCTCGTACCAGCGCCTGTACCGGCTGTGGGAGGAGGGGGCGTGGAGCGCCACCGCGATCGACCTCACCCTCGATCGCGAACACTTCGACGGCCGGCTCGACCAGACCCAGCGCGACGCGGCGCTGTGGAACTACGCCATGTTCCTCACCGGCGAGGAGGCGGTCGCCCGCACGCTCACACCGGTGCTCGACGCGGCCCCCGACCATCCGCAGCAGGTCTTCCTCGCCACCCAGATCGCCGACGAGGCGCGCCACCACGTCTTCTTCGACCGCTTCATGCGCGAGGTGGCGGGCGTCGGCCACGACACCGCATCGACGCTCGAGCAGACCCGTGCCCTGCTCACCTGGGGCTTCCGCCAAACGTTCTCGGAGCTCGAGCGGGTCACCGAGGCGTTGCGCCGCAAGCCCCAGGACCTCGGGTTGCTCGCCCAGGCGGTGACCCTCTACCACCTCGTGATCGAGGGCATGCTGGCGGTGCCCGGGCAGCATTTCATCCAGCGCTACCTGCAGGACATGAACGTCCTGCCCGGGTTCAGCGAGGGCATGGCCAACGTGGCACGCGACGAGAGCCGCCACGTCGCCTTCGGGGTCCGCTTCCTCGGTGACCTCGTGGCCTCGGCGCGCGAGTGCAAGAGCGCGGCGATCGAGGTCCTCGAGCGGGTGCTGCCGTGGACCGTTGGTGTGTTCGTGCCGCCGCGCCTCGACCGCTCCTACACCGAGTGCTTCGGCTTCACCCTGGAGGAGATATACGCGTTCGCCGAACGGGCGCTCGAGACCAAGCTGCTGCGGGCCGGGATCCATCCCGAGGAGGTCCCCAGGCTGGCGCGCATGGCCCATCTCACCTATGAGGAGCGGGCAGCGCGTACCTGGGTGCTGATCCGGGACGGGATCCTCGGCGACGACCGGCGGGAGCCGCACATGACGCCGCAGTCGATGGAGATCGTGTTCGACGGCGTCGCCCGCAGTGTGGACCTCGATGCGCTGCGCTCGTTGGGGGGGCCGGTCGTGTGGGACTTCCACGACGACCAACCGTGGTACCTCGTGGCCGCCGACGGCCACGCCGAGGCCAAGCCGGGCCGGGTCGCCGAACCCGCGCTCGTGCTCGAGTGCCGTCGCGGCGACTGGGCCAAGATCGCCGTCGGCCGGCTCGATCCCCGCTGGGCCCTGCTGACCCGCAAGCTGCGGGTCCACGGGGCCTTGGCGAGCAAGGCCAAGCTGGCCCGCCTGTTCGGCTGAGGGCCCGGAAGCCCTCTGCAGCTCGCCC
>CADDZG010000042.1 GCA_902812355.1 Actinomycetota bacterium
CGCTGGGACCGGCTCGCCGGGGCGCCGGCCGCCCTGGTCGCGCCCGTGGGCCACCTAGAGAACCCCCGCGGGGCTGCGGGCCGCGCTCGGGGCGGGAGAGGTCACCGCGGTCCTAGGCCTCGCGCCGCTCTCTGACCCTGGCCTTCTTTCCCACCCGGTCGCGCAGGTAGTAGAGCTTGGCCCGCCGGACCCGGCCCCGGGTCACTACCTCGATCCGGGCGATCATCGGCGAGTGCAGCGGGAAGGTGCGCTCCACCCCGACGCCGAAGGACACCTTGCGCACGGTAAAGGTCTCCGACAGGCGCGATCCGCGCCGGCGGATCACGATGCCCTCGAACACCTGGATGCGCTCGCGCTCGCCCTCGACCACCCGCACGTGGACCCGGACGGTGTCGCCGGGAGCGAAGTCGGGCACGTCATCGCGCAGGTAGCTGCGCTCGACCACGTCGGTGGGGTTCATCTTCGGGGTCTCCTTGTCGTCCCGGTGACGCCGCGGTTCACGAACGGCTGGGTGGTCCACCGGCGCGTGACCACCCCGGGGCCCCCTGGGGGCCCGTGGTAGCCCGGACGGGATTCGAACCCGTGATCTCCGCCTTGAGAGGGCGGCGTCCTAGGCCAACTAGACTACCGGGCCACGGCCTGGCTGGGGCGCCTGGATTCGAACCAGGACTAACGGAGCCAGAATCCGTCGGGCTGCCAGGTTACCCCACGCCCCATCGGATGCGCACCGAAGGATAACAGCGGGCGCGTTCAGGCCTTCCCGCCGGCCGCGGCGACCGGCTGCCCCGCCGCCGCTCGCAGCCGGGCCAGGGTCTCGTCGCGCCCGAGGATCTCGAGCGACTCGAACAACGGCGGCGACACGAGGGTGCCGGTGATCGCCGCGCGGATCGGCTGGAACGCCCGGCGGGGCTTGAGCCCGCGGCGCTCGGCGAGCGCCCGCAGGGCGGCCTCGATGTCGGCACGGTCCCAACGCTCCAGCCCCTCCAGGGCGTCGGCCGCGGCCCCCAAGTACTCGCCTTGGCCCTGCAGCGCCTCGGCCGCGCGCTCGTCCGGGGCCATGCGCCGGAACAAGAAGGCGACCATGGCCGGGGCGTCGCTCAGCCGCTTGAGGCGCTCGGACAGCAGCGGGGCGACACGCTCGAGCAGCGCCCGGCCCTCGTCCCCGGCCGCGTCGAGCCCGGCGGCGATGCAGAAGGGCCGGATCTGCTCGGCCAGGCGCGAAGGCGGCATCTGCTTGATGTAGTGCTGGTTGAGCCACTCGAGCTTGGCGACGTCGAAGGTCGCCGGGTTGCGGCCGACCCGCTCGAGGCTGAAGCGCTCGATCAGCTCCTGCACCGAGAAGATGTTGGTGCGGTCGTCGTAGCTCCAGCCGAGCAAGGCGAGGTAGTTGACCATCGCCTCGGGCACGAAGCCGCGCTCGCGATAGGCGCGCACTGCGACGTCCCCCCAGCGCTTGGACAGCGGGCGGCCGGAGCCGTCGACCAGCAGCGGGAGGTGGGCGAACACCGGCCGGTCGGTGATCCCCAGCGCCTCGCGCAGCAGCAGCTGGCGCGGGGTGGCGGGGATCAGGTCCTCGCCCCGGATCACGTGGGTGATGTTCATGAGCGCGTCGTCGAGCCCGGCCGCCAGAACGTAGGTGGGCGAGCCGTCGGCCCGGGCAATCACGAAGTCGGGGATGCGCTCGGTGGGGGTGGCGATCTCGCCGCGCACGACGTCCTCGAAGGCGATCGTGCGCCCAGGCGGGACCGCGAAGCGCACCGCCCAGCGCCGGCCCTCGGCCTCGTAGCGGGCGATGTCGGCGTCGCTCAGATGACGGCAGTGGCCGTCGTAGCCCGGCGTACGCCCCTCCCCGAGGGCGCGCTGGCGGCGCTCCGCGAGCTCCTCGGGCGTGCAGTAGCAGCGGTAGGCGTGGCCGGAGTCAAGCAGCTGCATGACCGCGGCGCGGTAACGGCCGGAGCGCTCGCTCTGGCGGTAGGGCCCGAAGGGGCCGCCGACCTCGGGGCCCTCGTCCCACGTCAGCCCCAGCCAGCGCAGGTCCTCGACGACCGCTGCGTAGGCCTCCTCGGTGGCCCGCTTGGCATCGGTGTCCTCGACCCGCAGCACGAAGACGCCGCCGTGGTGACGGGCGAACAGCCAGTTGTAGAGCGCCGTGCGCGCGTTGCCGACGTGGATCGAGCCGCTGGGGGCCGGCGCGATGCGGGTCCTTACCTCGGCCATGACCTCAGGCTATCCGCCGGCGCGGCCGGGACCGCCGCTCTAGGCGACGACGTCGAGCCACTCGGAGAACTTGCCGTCGCGTCCCTGCACGATGTCGAAGAAGCGCTGTTGCAGCGCGAGCGTCACCGGACCCGGGTCGCCGATCACACGCTCGTCGACCTCGCGCACCGGGGTGACCTCGGCGGCGGTGCCGACCAGGAACATCTCCTCGGCGGTGTAGAGGTCGGCGCGGGTGAGGTCGCGCTCGGCCACAGGGATACCCTCGTCGCCGGCGATGTCGATGATCGAGGCGCGCGTGATTCCGGGCAGCGGGCCGGCCGCGAGCGGCGGGGTCAGCAGCACGCCGTCGCGCACGATGAAGACGTTCTCGCCCGACGCCTCGGCCACGAAGCCCGCAGGGTTGAGCATGATTGCCTCGTCGTAGCCGGCATGCACGGCTTCGAGCTTGGCCATCGACGCGTTGACGTAAGCGCCGGTGGCCTTGGCCGAGGGCGGGATGATGTTGGGGTCCTGGCGCCGCCACGACGAGATCGTCGCCCGGATGCCGCGCCGCAGGGCGTCGTCGCCGAGGTAGCGGCCCCAGCGCCACACCGCGATCACGACGTCGATCGGGTTGCGCTCGGGGTTGACGCCCATCTCGCCGCCGAAGCCGCGGAAGGCGAGAGGGCGGATGTAGCACGACCGCAGGCGGTTGGCGCGGATCAGCTCGTGCACCGCGTCGCGCAGCTGCGCCGTTGTGTAGGGCAGCTCCATGAGGAAGATGCGCGCCGAGGTACGCATGCGCTCGAGGTGATCGGTGAGGCGGAACACCGCCGGGCCGCGCTCGGTCTCGTAGGCGCGGATGCCCTCGAAGACGCCGGTGCCGTAGTGCAGGGCGTGCGACAGCACGTGGATCTTGGCGTCCTCCCACGCCACCAGCTCTCCGTTCACCCAGATCGTCTCGACCGGCTCGATCGGCACCGCGTCCCTCCTCCGGCGCTGTCACGTCGCGGGCCCCGTCGCCCGCGACCCGTTACGTGCAGGGTATCCGCAGGAGGCGGCGGCGGCCGTGGCTAGGAGCCGTCGAGCGTGACCGTGCGCGCCGAATGCAGCTCGGCCTCGGCGAGGATGCGCCGCAGCACGTCGTCGGGCACCGGGGAGTCGACCGCCAGACCCATCAGTGCCTCTCCCCCCTCCGACGTGCGCCCCACCTGCATCGCGGCGATGTTGATGCCGGCCTGCCCGAGGATCGAGCCGACGATGCCGATCACGCCGGGGCGATCCTCGTAGCGGAAGAAGGCCATGTTGGGAGCGAAGGCCATGTCGATGTCGTAGCCGTAGACGCGCACGAGGCGCTCGGTGTCGCGCTTGCCAACGAGGACCCCGCCGACCGACACGGTGCCGGCCTCGCCCTCGGCATGCACCTCCACGAGGTTGACGTAATCGAGGCTCTGCGACGACTTCGACTCCTCGACCGAGATGCCGCGCTCGCGCGCCAGCAGCGGGGCGTTGACAAAGGTCACCGGCTCGTGCACCACCGCCGAGAACGCACCCCGCAGCCCCGACAGCGTGAGGGCCCGGGTGTCGTGCTCGGCGATCGCGCCGTGGTAGTCGAAGCGCAGGCGCTCGATCCCCGCCCCCGCGAGCGCCACCGCCACCCGTCCGAGACGTTCGGCCAGGCGCATGTACGGGCGCACCGCCTCGGGTATGTCGGCACCGACGTCGACGTTGACGGCGAAGGGCACGAACTCGCCGCGCAGCGCGAGCGTCACCTGCTCGGCGATCGCCAGGCCCGCCTTGTCCTGCGCTTCGGTGGTGGATGCCCCGAGGTGCGGGGTGACGACGACCCCGGGGAGCCCGAAGAGGCGGTGCTCGGCCACCGGCTCGTCGGCGAAGACGTCGAGGGCGGCACCGGCGAGGTGGCCGGAGGCGATCGCATCGGCCAGTGCGTCTTCGTCGATCAGGCCCCCGCGCGCGGTGTTGATCACGCGCGCTCCGGGAGGCAACGCGGCGAGTTCGTCGCGTCCCACGATGCCGACGGTTTCGGGCGTCTTGGGCAGGTGGATCGTGAGGAAGTCGGCGCGCCGGCAGACGTCGATCACGCTTGCGGCCAGCGCGACGCCCATCTGCTGGGCTCGTGCCGGCGCGATGTAGGGGTCGTAGGCGACCACGCGCATGCCGAAGGCGTTCGCCCTCTGGGCCACGAGGGTGCCGACTCGCCCCAGCCCGATGATGCCGAGCGTCTTGCCGTGCAGCTCGACCCCCTCCCAGCGGCTGCGCTCCCACGAGCCCGCCACCAGCGCGGCGTGTGCCTGGGGGATGTTGCGCGCCTGGGCGAGCATCAGAGCGAGGGTGTGCTCGGCGGCCGACAGCACGTTGGACTGGGGAGCGTTGACGACCAGGATGCCGGCGCGCGTGGCGGCGTCGACGTCGACGTTGTCGAGGCCGATCCCAGCGCGTCCCACCACCTTGAGGTTGTGGGCCCGCTCGATGACCGACGCGGTAACGCGGGTCGCCGAGCGGATCACGAGCGCGTCGTAGTCGCCGACGACCTCGGCAAGCTCTTCCGGCGACAGCCCGGTGCGCACGTCGACGTCGAAGTGCTCGCGCAGCGCCCGTAACCCAGAAGCGGCGAGCTCGTCACACACCAACACCTTCATGGCGCACATCGTAGGGCGGCGGGGCCGGCCGGCGGCGAACCCCGCCATGGGGAGTCCCAACCTGCGGGGACGGTGGCGGAGCCGCACCGGGCGGGACCGGGAGCGGAGTCCAACCTGCGGGGACGGTGGCGGAGCCCCACCGGGCGGGACCGGGAGCGGAGTCCAACCTGCGGGGACGGTGGCGGAGCCCCACCGGGCGGGACCGGGAGCGGAGTCCAACCTGCGGGACCGGAAGCGGGGCCCAACCTGCGGGACCGGGAGCGGGGCCCAACCTGCGGGACCGGGAGCGGAGTCCAACCTGCGGGACCGGGAGCGGAGTCCAACCTGCGGGACCGGAAGCGGCGGCGTCCGGCGCGGGGGCCGGATGCTCACGCGCTCAGCTGCGCCAGCACGTAGTCGATGCACGCGGTGAGCGCGCGCACGTCCTCGGGCTCGATCGCCGGATACATCGCCACCCGCAGCTGGTTGCGTCCGAGCTTGCGGTAGGCCTCGGTGTCGACGATGCCGTTGGCCCTCAGGGCGGCGCAGACGTCGGCGGCCGCGACGGCGGGGTCGAGGTCGAGGGTGGCGACCACCGGGCTGCGCTGCGCGGGGTCGGCCACGAACGGCGTCACGAGCTCGTGGGACTCCGCCCAGTCGTAGACGGTAGCGGCCGAAGTCCGGCAGCGGTCCGCGGCCCACGCCAGGCCCCCGTTACCGAGGATCCACTCGAGCTGGGACAGCATGAGGTGCAGGGTCGCCAGCGCCGGGGTGTTGTAGGTCTGGTCCCGGCGCGAGTTCTCGAGGGCGATCAGGAGGTCGAGGCTCGGGGGGATGTAGCGATCGCCGTCGCCGATGCGCTCGATCCGCTCCACCGCCGCCGGCGAGCACAGCGCCAGCCACAGGCCCCCGTCGGACGCGAAGCACTTCTGCGGCGCGAAGTAATAGACGTCGAAGTCGCGGGGATCGACCTCGATGCCGCCCGCCGCCGAGGTCGCGTCCACCGCCACGAGCCCTCGAGGGGCGGGGCGCACGACCGGCATCGCCACCCCAGTGGAGGTCTCGTTGTGGGTCAGCGCGTAGACGTCGACGTCGTCGCGCGCCTGCGGGAGGGGATGCGTGCCGGGCTCCGAGGCGATCACGTCGGGCTCCTGCACCACGGTGCTGAGCGCCACCGCTTCGGCGAAGCGCCCGGAGAACTCGCCGAACACCAGGTGCTGGCTGCGCCGCTCGATCAGCGAGAAGGCGAGCGCGTCCCACAGCACGGTCGTGCCCCCGACCCCGAGCACGACCTCGTAGCCGTCGGGCAAGGCGAAGAGCTCGGCGAGACCAGCCCGCAGGCGCCGCACTACGGCGCGCACGCCTTCGCGGCGGTGGCTGGTGCCGAGGTAGGTGGGGGCGTCGGCGGCCAGCGCCGCGACCGCCTCGGGGCGCACCTTGGACGGCCCCGAGCCGAAGCGCCCGTCCGCCGGACGCAGTCGCTCGGGGATCACGATGTCGGTGGCCCGCATGCGCTTCCCTTTCGCCGATTGACGCCGGCGGCGCCGAGGGCGGCGCGTATAGTGCGGTGACACCGGCGCTGGTGGCGGTGTGACGGGACCGAACCTACACGAGCCGCACGGAAGGCGAACATGCCAGAGCGAGACGTTTCCCGGCGCGTGGCGCGCATCAGCCCCTCCCCCACCATGGCCGTGGACGCACGGGCCAAGGAGCTCAAGGCCGCCGGCGAACCGGTGATCGGCTTCGGCGCGGGCGAGCCCGACTTCCCCACGCCCGAGCACATCGTGGCTGCGGCCGAGCGTGCCTGCCGCGAGCGCGCCTACCACCGCTACACGCCGACCGCAGGGCTGCCCGAGCTGCGGGCAGCGATCGCCGACAAGACCCGGCGGGACTCGGGGCTCGAGGTGTCGCCGGACCAGGTGCTCGTGACCAACGGCGGCAAGCACGCGCTCTACGGCGCGTTCATGACGATCTGCGATCCCGGCGACGAGGTTCTGCTGCCGGCCCCCTACTGGGTCAGCTATCCGGAACAGGCCGCGCTGGCGGGGGCCGAGGTCGTGACCGTGCCGACCGACGCCGCCTCCGGCTACCGGGTGACGGTGGAGCAGCTCGAGAAAGCGCGCACGGCCCGCACCCGGGCGCTCGTGTTCGTGTCGCCGAGCAACCCCACCGGAGCCGTGTACCCGCCCGACGAGGTGGCCGCGATCGGGCACTGGGCGGCCGAGAACGGCATCTGGGTGGTGACCGACGAGATCTACGAACACCTCGTCTACGGCGACGCCCGCTTCACCTCCCTGCCGGCGGTGGTGCCCGAGGCCGCAGCGCGTTGTCTCGTGATCAACGGGGTGGCCAAGACCTACGCCATGACCGGGTGGCGCGTCGGTTGGCTGATCGGGCCGGCACAGGTGATAGCCGCGGCGACGGCGCTGCAGAGCCACATGACCTCCAACGTCGCCAACGTCGCCCAGGCGGCGGCGCTGGCGGCGCTCACCGGTTCCCACGACACCGTCTACGAGATGCGGGCGGCGTTCGACCGCCGTCGCCTCACGATGGTCAAGATGCTGCGCGACATCGACGGCGTCGACTGCCCCGAGCCCGAGGGCGCCTTCTACTGCTTCCCCGACGTGCGGCGCTTGCTGGGGCGCGCGATCGCCGGACGCACGGTGCGGAGCTCGGCCGAGCTCGCGGAGGTCCTGCTCGACGCGGCCAAGGTCGCGGTGGTCCCCGGCGAGGCCTTCGGGGCGCCCGGCCACATCCGGCTGTCCTACGCCCTGGGCGACGACGAGCTCGCAGAGGGGGTGGCACGCATCGCCGACGTGCTCGGCTGACGCACCGCGGCCGGCTCGCAGGTCCGCATGAGGACTTAGGTCACAGCACGTGCTGCGGGCCGAGCTCGCCGAGCTCGCCCACCCCCAGAAGCACCATCGCGGTGACGAGCTCGGCGCGCAGCAGCTCGAGGCAACGGGACACCCCGGCGGCGCCGGCGGCCGCGAGGGCGTAGAGGTAGGGGCGCCCGATGAACGCGGCGCGCGCCCCGAGGGCCAGCGCGGTAGCCACGTCGATGCCGCGCCGCACACCCCCGTCGACGTAGACCTCGGCCCGCCCCGCGACGGCGTCGACCACCGCCGGCAGGGCGTCTATCGCCGCGGGAGAGCGGTCGAGCTGACGGCCCCCGTGGTTGGACACCCACACCGCGGCGGCACCGTTGTCCACCGCCAGCAACGCGTCCTGGGGAGCGAGCACGCCCTTGACCGCCACCGGCAAGCGCGACAGCGATGCGATCCATGCGAGGTCGTCCCACGTGAGGCCCTGCGCGTGCACCGCACCGACCATCTCCATCATCGTGTCGTCGGGCCCCGGTGCCGCGGGGAAGTTGCCGAAAGACTGCGGGGGCGAGAAGCGCACCGCCAGCTCGCGCTCGCGGTAACCGGGCACCGGCAGGTCCACGGTCAGCACCAGCGCGTCGAAGTCCGCGGCGACGGCCCGCGCCACCAGATCGGCGGTGAGGCCGCGGTCCTCGAGCAGGTACAGCTGCAGCCAGCGGGGGCCGGAGGGCTGCGCGCCGACGTCCTCGATCGAGCGGTTCGACCACGTCGACAGGCACATCACCACGCCGGCCCGCGCGGCCGCGGCTGCGGTCGCGACCTCACCCTCGGGATGGGCGAGGCCGTGCTGCGAAGCGGGGGCGAGACCGATCGGCAGGGTCACCTCCCGGCCGAGGAGCGTCGTCGTGGTGTCGGGCTCGGCCACACCGGTGAGCACGCGCGGCAGCAGGCGCCGGCGCCGGAACGCGGCGACGTTGTCCCGCAGCGTGACCTCGTCCCATGCCCCGCCCGAGTAATAAGCGAACCCGCCCGGGTCCATGCGCTGCCGGGCAAGCTCCTCGAAGGCCGAGACGTTGTGGATCGCGTCGAGATCGACTTCGTTCATGGCTGACCGGGAGCCTATCGGCGTCCGCATCGGCTCCCGCCACCGCCCCCGCATGGCCCTCCAAGTCGGCCGGAGACCGGCTCGCGCGCGTTGCTCTGCGCCGGGCCCGCCCCGGCCAACCGGGTTCGCCGCGCTCTCCGCCACCGGCCTCCGCGGCTCCCTCCGCGACCCCGCCGACCGGCCCGCCGGAGCCCTGGAACCGGACAAGTGACCCCTCTGTGCACGAACCGGTCGGGGTGATAACTACTGGAGCCCGGATGGACCTGCGCAGGTACGACGTCGTCCTCTACACGCTGAGGCACCGCTGGGGCTGGCTGCTGCGACGCATCCTCGTGGCGGCGGGCGTGTTCGTCGCCGCGGTCGTGGCGTGTTGCGCGTACGTCGGGCTGCGCATCGGCGACGACCTGCTGATCGCACGCAACGCGATGAGCGCGCCCCCGACGATGCTCACCCCCGGGCAGGTGGCCGCGGCGCGCACGCGCGTCGCCCATGCCGACCACGTGCTGTCGGGGTTCCCCGCCGTCGCCCTGCGTTACGTGCCGGTGGTCGACAGCAACGTCGACGCCGTGCAGGCGACGCTAGACGGCGGTGTGAGGGTTCTCGAGGCGGAGCTCGCGCTGCAGAGCGCGCTGCATCGCGGGCTCGCCCGCGGGCTCGTGTCCGAGGGCCGCGTGCGCGTCGACGTCCTGCGCCAACTGAGGGCCCCGGTGGCCCTCCAGGTGCACACCCTGCGGGCCATGCGGGAAGCGGTGTCGGCGCGGCTCAGCGGCTGGCTCGCACCTCCCCTCTACACGGAGCTCGAGCGCCTCGACCGGCGCCTCGGCGCGTACACCGCCGCCGGCGACAAGGCTCTCGGGCTGTTGAGGATCGCACCCGGGATCGCCGGCGCCGACGGCAGGCGCGTCTATCTCGTGGGGTTGATGAACAACGCCGAGCTGCGCGGCGCGGGCGGGATCCTGTCCGGCGTCGGCACCCTGACCGTTGACCACGGTCGCCTGCACCTCGGGCCCTTCCGCTACTACGCCGACCTCGCGCGCATGCACCGGCCGGCGCGGGTCCCGGCCCCCGGCGACTTCCGCCGGCGCTTCGGGCGCTTCAACGCCGACACGACGCGCTGGGTGAACGTGACCGCGTCGCCCGACGTGCCCGAGGTCGCCACCGTGGCCCGGCGCCTCTACCGGCTGACCACCGGAGTCGACAGCGACGGGATGATCCTCGTCGACCCGCGCGGCGTCCAGGCGCTGCTGCCGCCCGACACCCCGATACCGACCCCGTCGGGAGGCACGATCACCGCGTCGCACATCGCCGATTACGTCTACTCGCGCGCCTACCAAGCCGGTGCCCGCGTGGGACAGGCGGCGAGGCGCCGAGCTCTGATCGCAATCGGTCGGGCCGCGTTCGAGAAGGCGATCGCTCACAACGCGGCCGTCCCCCAGGCTCTCGTCCGCTTCGCGCAGGCCGCCGCCGGCGGGCACGTGCGCTTCGTGTCGTTCCGCTCCGATGAGGAGCGCGCGCTCGACCGCGCCGGTGCCACCGGAGCGATCGCTCCTCCGCCGGGCGATGCGCTGCTCGTGACCGTGCAGAACTTCGGCGGCGACAAGCTCGATTTCTGGGCGCGCCGCAGCGTGGCGCACGCGTGCAACCTGAAGAGCGACCGGATGGCCGTGTGCGAGACGCGCGTGTCGATCGCCAACCACGCACCATCGGGGCTGCCCGCCTACGTGCGCGGGGGCCGATCGCGCCCCGATCTGCGCAGCGAGATCGACGTCTACATCCCGGGCCGCGCCCGGTTGATCGGGGTCACCAACGGCAGCTCGCCGCTGGGCTTCTTCACCGAAAACGACCTCGGGATGACCGCGATCGGGACCAACATCACCGTCCCTCGGGGGGGCCGCCGCACCGTGGCGGTCTTCTACAGGCTCCCGCTGGACGGCCCCGGCTACTCCCTGCGGGTCGTGCCCCAGCCCCTGGCCCACGACGCACGGCTGTCGCTGCGCGTGCGGATGCCCTCGGGCTGGGCTCCCAGCGGCGTCGCCGGCTCCGTGCGCGGCAACGTGTTCGTGCTGCGGGAGCGGCTCAGCGCCCCGGTGACCCTGACGCTCGGGCCGAGCCGGCCCCCGGGGATGACCGGGATGTGGCAGGCGATCGCCCGCTTCATGCACCGCCCCGTATCGCTGTGACCGCCGAGCGACCGCCGGGCCGGCAAGGGAGCGCGAAGAAAAGGGGCCCGGGTTTTCCCCCGGGCCCCTTCGACCTCAGCGATGTACCGGCTCAGGCGTAGCGACGCCGGCGCACCAGCAAGGTGGCACCGCCGCCGATCACGCCGGCCGCCACCACCACCAGCAACGTCAGCTGCGCACCGGTGAAGGGCAGCACCGCGCCCTGTGGCGCCTGCGCCTGACCACGCACCTGTCCGAGCACGTGCTGGGAGGGGTGTCTCACCTGCTTCGTCGGCTTGACCTGAGCGCCGCCGGAAGGAGACGCGAAGGCGGGGGTCACCAGCAACCCCACCAGCGCCACCGCAGCCACGGCGACCGCCCCCATCCTCACCCTCATCACGACTCCTTCCTCCCTTCTCGACCCGACAGGGGGATCGATGTCCCCCTGCGGTGTATCCCCAAGTGGTTGGTAGAGTATCCCTCCCAAACCCTTCCGACAAGGGACAACACCGCGATGGTGAGGCCGAAGGCCGCCGGGCGAGGGTGAGGACACCCCCGAAGGGGCAGACGCGGCCGATTTGTGGCTTTCTCGTGGGGTTTCCGCCGTATCGCCACACCCCTCTTGTGGACGCGTCCCACCTGTGCTGGAGTTCGACTCGACCCACCCAGTTGCGAGACAGGAAAGGATCCGGCCTTGGAACCGGGACGGCCCGCCCCTTCGATCCGGGACTACATCGACGTCGTCTGGTCGCGCAGGTGGTCGTCGCTGGCGATCGTCTTGCTCGTCGTCGCCAGCGCGATCTACTTCACCTACCGGCAGACCCCGACCTACCAGTCGAGCGCAGCCGTGCTGGTCAAGCCGATCTGCCTCGGCGGAGGAGCCAACAACTCCTCGTGCCAGTACGGCCCGATGTTCAACCTCGACACCGAGAGCCGCATCGCGTCGTCGCCGGCGGTAGCGGAGCTGGCGGCCCAGAAACTCGGCTCCCACGACCCGCTGGGGCTCCTCGGTGGGCTGTCGGTAGCGGTCGAGCCCCAGACCGAGATCCTGCAGTTCAGCTACACCTCGAGCGACCGCCGGGCGGCCCGTAGCCGCGCCGAGGGGTTCGCGCAGGCCTACATCGCTTACCGGCGCCAGCAGGCACAGGCGCAGCTGGACGACAGCGCGTCGACCTTGCAGGCCCAGGTGGAGAGCCTCAACAAGCGCATCCAGAAGGTCGAGGATCAGCTGCAGTCGACGTCGTCAAGCAGCCGGATCAGCGCCCTGCAGCCGGAGCTCAACTCCCTGATCGGACAGCAGACCGCGCTGCAGTCCCAGATCGCGTCGCTCACCGCGTCGACCAACCTCGACGTCGGCGACGTCGTGCAGCCGGCCGAGCTGCCCCTCAGTCCGATCAGCCCCTCCTACACCAAGAACATCGGTGTGGGCGTGGTCGGTGGGATCATCCTTGCGATCGCGATCGCCTTCCTGCGGGACCGCCTCGACACGAGGATCCGCAGCCGCAAGCAGCTCGAGCTGATGATGGGCGCGCCGGTGCTGGCGGTCGTGCCTCACATCTCGGCGTGGCACAGGCGGCGGATACCGATGCTGGTGACCGTGTCGCAGCCGGAGTCTCCGGCGGCCGAGGCCTACCGAACGCTGAGGACCGCGTTGCTGTTCGCCGCCTCGGAGCGCAAGGCACAGGTGATCCTCGTCACCAGCTCGATAGCCGGCGAGGGCAAGAGTGCCACCACCGCCAACCTCGGCGTGACCCTGGCCCAGTACGGGCACAAGGTCGTGCTGGTAGGGGCAGACCTCAGGCGCTCACGCCTCGCCACCTTCTTCCGCGAGGGCGAGCCCCAGCAGGGGCTCACCGAGGTGCTCACCGCCGGCGCGTCGCCCGACCGCTTGCTGATGCGCACGCGCCACCCCAACCTGCGGGTGATCGCCGCCGGAGGGCACGCCACGAACCCGAGCGAGATTCTCGGCTCCGAGCGCATGTCCCAGCTGCTCGCGGCGCTGCGCAAGAAAGCGGATTTCGTGCTGATCGACACTCCGCCGGTGCTGGCCAACGCCGACGCCCTCGGCCTCGTGAGCCGCTCGGATGCGGTGCTCTTCGTCGTCGACGCGCAGCGGACGTCGTCGGGAATGATCGCCGACGCCCGCGAGCGCCTGTTCAGCGTGCAGGCCCCCGTGGTCGGCTCGGTGCTCAACAACGTCCCCCGGTCGCGCACGGTGACCTACGGCTACGTGTCCTACGCGAGCGCGCCACCGGCGCCGCCGACGCCGGCCCCCGCACAGCAAGCGCAGGCGGCACGGGCCCAGGTCTCCGACGCGTGACACCCCCTTGGGGGGCCATGGCGGTGGTGGCGAACGGTGGAGCAGGCGGTTAGATGCGCATCCTCGTCGCCCACAGCGACTACCGGATCAAAGGCGGCGAGAACGCCTACGTGTCGGCGCTCGTCGAGCTGATCGGCCGCCGCCACCACGTGAGCACGCTGCGTCCCGACAACTCCGAGCTGGCCCCGGGGCTCCGCACGGCCGGACGCATGGCGTGGTCACCGCGAGTGTCTGCGGCCGTAAGGGCGCGCATCGACGAGGTCGACCCCGATGTGATCCACGTCCACAACGTGTATCCGTCGCTCGGCCCGGCGGTCCACCTCGCGGCGCGGCGACGTGGTCTGCCCCTGGTGATGACCGTGCACAACCACCGGCTGCGCTGCCCCAACGGGGTCGCCTTCACCGACGGCGCGCCGTGCACGCGTTGCTACGGCGGCAATCACCTGCACGCGGTGGCGCACGACTGCCTGCAGGGGCGGGCCCAGTCGGCGGCCTACGCGGCCGTGCTGTGGGCGCATCGCTTCGTTCTTCCGCTCGAGCGCCTGGTCACGACCTTCGTCGCCCCGAGCGAGTACATGGCCGGTCAGCTGCGCGCCTGGGGCATCGCCTCGCCGCGCATCGCGGTGGTGCCCAACTTCGCCGCCCCGCTGGCCGAAGATCCCGTTCCCCCTGGTGACGGCGGGGGCGTCTACATCGGACGGCTGTCGTTCGAGAAGGGATTGCCGGACCTGCTCGATGCGCTGGCGCGCGCCGGGGATCCCCCGTTCACGATCGTGGGCGACGGCCCGCTGGATGCCGAGCTGCGGCGGCACGCGGCCCGGCTCGGGCTGCGCCGCCTCGGCTTCGCCGGGCGGCTGGAGGGTTCGGGCGTGCGCGACGTCGTGCTGGCGGCGAGCTACCTCGTGATGCCGTCAACGTGCGCGGAGAACGCCCCCCTTGCGGCCATGGAGGCAATGTCGGCCGGGCGGCCGGTGGTGG
>CADDZG010000043.1 GCA_902812355.1 Actinomycetota bacterium
GTCCAGCACCACCGGGCGGGGGGCCGCCCGGTGGTGCTGGACCGCGAGCCGGCCCGGGTCGCGCTCGTGCGCGAGCGCCTCGGGCTCGAGGCGGCGGTGACCTCCGGGGATGAGGACGGCGATGCACCCGGAGCGGCCGAGGCGGTGGCCGAGCTCACCGGGGGCCGCGGCGCCGCAGTGGTGTTCGAGGCGGTCGGGGCCGCGGCGGCGTTCAGAGACGCTCTGCGCTGCGCTCGCGACGGGGGCCGGGTCGTGGTGGTCGGCGTCTACGGGTCGGAGCGCTATCCACTGCCGATGGGCGTGGCGTGGTCGCGTGGGCTCGACATCCGCTTCACCGGGATGGCCAACGTCCAGGCACATTGGGACGACTCCCTCGGTGCGGTACGGGCGGGCGAGATCGACCCCGCGGCCCTGATCACCCACAGGCTCCCGCTGTCGCAGGCCGAAGAAGGTTACGAGCTGTTCCGCGCGCGCCGGGCACTCAAGGTCATGCTGCGCCCGGAGCCGTGAGCGTCAGCTGGCGGCCTTCTGACGACGGGCGGCGACGATGTCGGCCGCAGGGCGGCCGCAGCTGGGGCAGAACTTGGCGTCGTCGGGGACCTTCCCGTCGCAGAACGGACAGGGACCCTCGACCCGCTCCTGCTTGGACGCGTCCTCGCTCAGCCCCGCCTTGAACTCCTTGTGCGCCTGCCCCATGGAGCGCGCCAGCTTCGGCAGGCGGCTGGCTCCGAACAGCACGAGCACGATCAACAGCACGATGATCAGCTCGGTGGGTCCCACCGACATGGCCCTCCTCCCGTTGCACGGCCCCGGGTTCAGCGCAGCAGCGTGCCGACCTCGGTGCCGAACAGCTCGACGTCCTCCTCGTCGGCCACCTGGAAGGGCAGCACCCCGAGGGTGACCACCACCTCCTCGACGCCGACGGCCTCGAGGGGGCGGATCCGGTCGGCGACCTGCTCGGCCGTTCCTGCCACGCGCTCTGCGCTGAACCTCTCCCAGGATACCGCCCCACCGTCGGAGCGACGCAGAACCCCGTCGGGGGTGCGTTCGGCAAGACGTTCCAGGCGCCGTCGGGCGTCGCGCTCGTCGCTGCCGGCGAGCGCGTAGACGCCCACAGAGCGGGCGAGGGAGCGGGGGTCGCGACCGCGCTTCTCGCACAGGCGGTCGGCGGTCTCCGACCGCTCCCGATAGGCATCGAAGCTGGCCGGGGATCCTAGCCACGACAGGTTCCAGCCGTCGGCGACCGTCGCGGCGGTCTCGAGCAATAGATCGCCCTTGCCGCCGAGCCACAGCCGTGGGCGGGGCCGGGACGCCGGCAGGGGCCGGCACAGGGCGCCGTCTAGCCGGTAGTGGTCACCCGAGAAGGTCAGCTCTTCGCCCTCGAGCAGGCGGGCCACGATGTGTGCCGCCTCCCCCAGCCTGCGGATCCGCGTGGCCGGCCGGTCGAAGGCAAGCCCGGCGGCCTCGTATTCGGGCTCGTACCACCCGGCCCCCAACCCGATCTCGAGCCTCCCCCCGCTGAGAAGGTCGACCGTCGCCAGCGACTTCGCCAGCAGGGCCGGGTTGCGCAGGTCGTTGCACAGAGCCAGGGAACCCAGGCGCACCCGTTCGGTCACCCCCGACAGGCCGGCGAGGGTGGTAACGCATTCCAGCGCCCCCCTGCGTTCGGGGCTGCCTCCGTACTTCGACCAGTCCAGGAAAAGGTGGTCGGATACCCATACCGAGTCGAAGCCGCAACGCTCCGCCACCGCAGCCACCCGGGCCACGCCGTCCCACGACGCGGGGCCCCCGGCGAGGCTCGTGTCGTAATGCGGGAGCGCCAGTCCGATGCGCATCGGCTCAGTCTAAGGGGCCGGTTTGGCGGTGCAGATGAGCGGGAAGCATCAGCGGTTGGAGCCCGGGGCCCGACGGCACCCGGGCTCCGGTCCGTCATGACCCCATCCGGGAGCAGGCATGGATCCGATCAACGCCAGACTCAAGACGATGCGCGACCGCGTCGCCCACGGGGGCAGCGGCCCCGCGGTGCTGCGCGCCGACCGCGACGCGCAGGAGCGGGTCCTCGAGCAGGACAAGGTCAGGGCGGCCTTCGAGGCGACGGTCGAAGAGGGTTACCGCCGCTTGCACCGCACCTGGCCCGGCCTGCTCGCCACCGGCATGGTCGGCGGCATAGACGTCGCGCTCGGGGTCTTCGGGATCCTGCTGGTCACGACGATGACCGGCAACCGCCTGCTCGGGGGCCTCGCCTTCGCGATCGGCTTCGTCGCTCTCATGCTCGCAAAGAGCGAGCTCTTCACCGAGAACTTCCTGGTGCCGGTGGCCGCCGCCGTGGCCCGCAAGACCGGCCCCCTGCCGGTGCTGCGCCTGTGGGCGGCGACCGCGGTGGCAAACCTGATCGGCGCCTGGATCATGATGGGCATCGTCCTGATCGCGCTGCCGCAGCTGGGTCACGCGGCGGTCGAGGTCGGCGTGCACTTCTACAAGGTCGGCATCGGCTTGCGGTCGTTCTTCTCCGCCGTGCTGGGAGGCGTGCTGATCACCCTCATGACGTGGATGGAGCGCGGCACCGAGTCGATCCTCGGCAAGATCGTCGCTGCGGTCATGACCGCCTTCCTGCTTGCCACCGGCGGTCTGTTCCACGCCATCGTGCTGTCGGTCGACATGTTCGCAGCGCTGCACGCCGGTGCCCCGTTCGGCTACCTCGACTGGTTCAAGCTGTTCCTGTGGGCATCGCTACCCAACATCCTGGGCGGCATCGGGTTCGTCACCGTGTTGCGTCTCGCGCAGGTCGGATGGCGCCGGATCGAGCGCGAGCGTGAGACCGCGGAAGCGGGGACCGCTCCCGAGGACGTCACCCGGGAACACGGCGAAGGCGGGACGTGAAGCTCACGCGCCGGGAGGGTCTGGCGAGCGGGTGAGTCCGGCGGCACGCCCCCGCCGGGCAAGCCCTTCGGCCATCTTGCGCGACGCCTCGTCGATCATCTCGTCGCCGAACATCACCGCGCCGCGCGCTCCTTCGACCGACAACGCCGCATAGGCCTCCAGCACCGCCTCGGCTCGGTCGTACTCCTCCTGCGACGGCGTGAAGACCTCGTTGATCACGTCGATCTGGCGGGGATGTACGGCCCACTTGCCGTCGTAGCCGAGAGCGCGGGAGCGCACGGCCATGGCGCGCAGCCCGTCGAGATCCTCGATCCGCAGGTACGGCCCGTCGATCGCCTGCAGGCCGGCGGCACGCGCCGCCACCAGGATGCGCATCAGCACCCAGTGCCAGTGGTCCCCGGGATACCCGGGCATCGGCAGACCGGCGGTGAGAGCGGGCAGGCCGAGGGACGCGCTCATGTCCGCCGGACCGAAGATCAGGGTCTGCAGGCGGTCCGAGGAGCGGGCGATGTCGAACGCGGCACGCAGACCCTCGGCGGTCTCGATCTGCGCCTCGATCCCGATGCGGCGCCCGATGCCGTGTTTGGTCTCGAGCATGCGCAGCAGGTGATCGACGAAGGCAACCTCGTCGGGCGCCTCGACCTTCGGGACCATGATGCAGTCGATGTGGTTCCCCGCCCCCGACACCACCGCGATCACGTCGTCGGCGGCCCACTGCGTCTGCACCGAGTTGATCCGCACGGCCACGGTCTTGCCCGTCCAGTCACCCGCGACCAGCGCCTCGACGACGTTGCTGCGGGCTTCCTCCTTGCCGCGCGGGGTGACCGAGTCCTCGAGATCGAGGAAGACCTCGTCGGCCGGCAGCGTGGGGGCCTTGGCCAGCATCCGGGGGCTGGATCCCGGCACGGACAGGCACGAGCGCCGGGCGCGCAAGGGCATCGTCCTCCTCGTGCGGCGCGGGTTATTCCACGTAACCGAGCCCGCGCAGGTGGTCCTCTATCTCGTCCTCCTCGCTCTCGCTCAGGCCTTCGGCACCGACCGTCGCGCCGGGAGCGGCGCCTTGCGAGCGCACCTCGAGCCGGGCCCCCTCGCCCACCAAAGATGCGATCGGATGGCCGTCGCGCGGGACCGCGCTGGGGACCCCGAGCGCGGCCAGCGCGGTCGGCCCGAGATCGATCAGCTCGACCTTCTCCTCCAGGGGGCCGGGGCGGACCTCGGGGCCGGTGGCGACCAGAATCCCCTCGAGACGATGGTCGCCCGACAGCCAGTCGGCATCCTCCACCATGCCGCGGGCATGCGTCAGCGAATACAGCGGAGCGGGCACCAGCAGGAGGTCGGGAGCGGTATCCAGGAACGGGCCCGACATCACCTCTTCCTTGCGGTAGATGCGCGCGATCGGGGACCGTCCGGTGCCCGGATCCCTGAACCCCTCGAGGGCCGCGGCGAGGTCGTCGCGCACCTTCTCGTAGTCGGCGGGAGCGACGATACCCTCCGGCTCCCGGCCCTTGAGGTTCACCGACACGCCCTCGCCGGTCGAGACCACGCTCGTGTACGCACGGCTGCGCGACCAGTCGATCGGCGTCGCCGGGATCGATACCCGCCCGTGCAGCTTGAAGACGTCGTAGATCTTGCGGGCGATGCGTCGCCCCGGCCCCCAGCGCACGAGGTCGAAGGTGAACGAGCCCCGGCCGAAGGTGAGGAAGCCGAGGTGCTCGAGGATGCGGTCCATCGTGCAGGTGCGCGTGCACGGCTGATGCCCGTGGTCGGACATCAGTATCACGAGGTCGCGCTCGGTGGTCCGCTCCAGCAGGCGGGCGAGGCCGTCGTCGAGCCGGCGGTAGACGTCCCTCGTACGCTCGGCCACCGCCGTGTCCTTGAGGCGCGGGTACTCGGGGTGCTCGGGGTGGATGTAGCCCATCAGGCAGTGCTGGATGCGGTCGGTGGACACGTACACGAGCACGGCCACGTCCCACTCGGTGGTGTCGAGCAGGTACTCCATCGCCCGCTGGCGCTTGGAGGTGATATCGACGCACTCGTCCAGGAAGGGCTCGGGGCGGTTGCGGAAGGTCGTCCAGGACATGCCGTTGACCGGGAACGGGGCATTGCGGTCGAGCTCGGCCTGCAGCTCCACCGGATAGGTGTAGGAGCGGCTGGCCGGCAGCACGCCGCCGGCTACGACCTTGCCGCGGATCTCGGGGGCCGGGAAGGTCAGGGGGATGTTGACCGCCAGCGACGTGCGACCGGCGTCGCTCAAGTCGGCGAAGACCGTGCGGGCACGTATCGACCGGTAGGTCACCGGCAGGCGCTTGGAGCGCCCGGGCTTGTGCTCGAGGATGTCGAACACGGCGTGGCCGGCGGGACCGAGACCGGTCATGAAAGACGGCCACGCGCACCACGAGTGCGACGGTACGGTGGACAGACAGCCGCCGTAGGCACCCCGTTCGATCAGGGACGCCAGCGTAGGCAGCTCGCCGGCGTCGAGCATGGGTCGCAGGATCTTCCAGTCGGCCCCGTCCCAGCCGACGATCAGGACTCTCTCGGGCATCGCCCGGACCCTAACGCACCGGCGTGGCTCGTCCCCGCGCCCTCAGTAGGAACCGTTGACGTCGGCGCGCGCCTGGGCGAGGCGGTGAGCGCGCAGCGCGAGCTGCAGGCGCAGCTTGTGCTCGGGGTCCTTGAGCGACCAGCCGGTGAGCTTCTGTAGCTGCTTGAGCCGGTATGCCACCGTGTGCGGATGGGCGAAAAGTAGCTCGCCGGCGAGCTTGACGCTGCCCCCGGCGCGGAAGTAGGCCTCCAGCGTGTTGACGAGCTCGCCGCGGCGGCGGGCATCGTAGTCGAGCAAGGGCCCGATCGTCTGATCGACGAAGCGCTCGGCCAGAGCCGGATCGCTGCGCAGGAAGTGGTACGGGAGCAGGTCGTCGAAACGGTGGACCCGGCCCGAGAAACCGAGGGCGAGACCGATCTCGAGGGCCTCGCGCGCCTCGAGGTAGGCCCTGCGGATACCCTCGAGCCCGGGCTCCGGCCCCCCCATGCCGAAGCACCAATCGCCCTCGAGCTCGGTGACGAGCTTCTCGGGCATCATGACGGTGTCGAAGCTCGGGTCCACCGGGATCAGCGCGATCGTGTGCTCCCCCTTGGCCAGGATTATGGGCTCGGCCGCGCCCTCGGGGATGAGCTTGGCCACGGCGACCGCCACCATCGCCTCGGCATGGCCCTCCCGTTCCGGTCCTATCCCGACCAGCGCGATGTAGCTCAGCGACAGGTCGTAGCCGTAGGTATGCGCGCGCTGGAGGATCTCCTCGGGATCGGTCTCGGTCCCGTAGAGGAGATCGGCGAGGAACTCGCGCCGCGCTCCCTCCTGCTCGCGCACGATCGCCCGCTGTGCTTCGGCGTAGGCCTCGGCCACCGCGATCGCGATGCGGTCCGTATAGCGCAGCAGGGCATCGGCAATCTCGATCGTGGCTTCCAGCGACGAGCCTTCGTAGCGCCGGCACTCCTCGGAGAGCACGATCCAGCACAGCCGCGACACGAGCCGGTAAGCGTGCAGCACGTCGTCCAGCGGGATACCCGATTCCGCGCGCCGTGCCCCGACCCTGGCGATCGATCGCAGATGCTCTGGCCCGACGTCGCGCCCCTCGCTGAGTACACGTGCCAAACCCGCGACGTTGCCCCGCACCGCGGTGCGCACCTCTTCGTGAACGGAGTCGCCCAGGCGCCGGTAGGAGCCTATGCCGCCGACGATCGCGTCGACGCAGCGATCGACGACCTCATCGAGCCTCTCGAGGAACGCGTCGACGATGGCGCCACGCGCCTTGAGGTCGCCGCCAGCCTGCGCTTGCCTCGCCATACAGGGAGATACGGTAGCGCGCCATGACGCTCCTCGCTATCCCGAACGTCTCAGAGGGTCGCGACCGGGACCTGATTGGGGACCTCGTCGGCGCCGTGGAGGCCGCGGGGGGCCGGGTGATCGACGTCCACAGCGACGCGGTGCACAACCGTTCCGTGCTCACCGTAACCGGCACGCCTGCACAGCTCGTCGAGGCGGGCGTGGCCCTGGCGCGCGCATGCCGGGTGATAGACCTCACCGCCCATCACGGCGTACATCCCCGGCTCGGTGCGCTGGACGTCTACCCGATAGTGCCGATCGACGAACCGATGCACAGAGCGCGCGCCGTTGCCGACGAGGTCGCCACGGCGATCGCGAGCCGGGCCGGACTGCCCGTGTATCTCTACGGCGAAGCAGCGCGGCGTCCGGCGACGCGTGCGCTCTCGTCCCTCAGGCGAGGCGGGCTCCAGCGCCTCGCCGAGCGCGCGCGCGGCGACCTGCCGCCCGACCACGGCCACGCCGGCATAGATCCACGCTCGGGCGTGGTGTGCGTGGGGGCCCGCCCGGTCCTCGTCGCCTTCAACGTGTGGCTCGCGGCCGACGTCTCGATCGCCGCGGACATCGCGGCACGGGTGCGCGCCTCTGCCGGAGGCCTGCCCGGCGTCCAGGCGTTGGGGTTGGCAATCGAGCCCGGCGTGTCGCAGGTGTCCATGAACCTCGTGCGTCCGCAACGGACCGGTGTGGATACGGCTTTCGCTGCGGTCGACCACCTGGCCTCGCGCCGGGGGGTCGAGGTGATCGGTACCGAGATCGTCGGCGTCCCCCCACGCCGGGCCATGCCGGACCCTTCCGGGCGGGCTGCTGCGCTGTTGCTACGACCCGTCCGCAGCCTCGAGCAAGCACTGGCAGAGGCAGCCCGTTCCCGCTCCTCGTCCTGACCGGACGCGCGCGAGGGGCGGCGATCGCCGCCCCTCGCGCTGGTAGGTGTGATCAGCCGGCGGTCGAAGCGGCCGCCGTCCGGCGCGTCGTCTTGCGGGCGGTGCTCTTGCGGGCCGCGGTCTTGCGGGCCGCGGTCTTGCGGGTGCTCTTGCGAGTGCTCTTGCGCGCTGCGGTCTTGCGTGTCGTGGTCTTGCGGCCCGTGCTCTTGCGCGCCGCCGACCGACGCGTCGACTTCTTGCGCGACGCGGTCTTGCGGGTGCCCGTGCGCTTGGCCGCCGAGCGCGCCGCGGTCTTGCGGGTGCTCTTGCGCGCCGTGCTCTTGCGGCCCGTGCTCTTGCGGGTGGCCGGCCTGCGCGTCGACTTCTTGCGGGACGCGGTCTTGCGCGTGCCCGTGCGCTTGGCCGTCGAGCGCGCCGCGGTCTTGCGGGTGCTCTTGCGCGCCGTGGTCTTGCGGGTACCCGCCGACCGAGCCGTGGTCTTGCGGGTCGACTTCTTGCGGGAGGCCGCGCTCCCACGTCTGGTCGTCTTCTTCGCCGGCAAGTTCCTCCACCTCCCTCGTGAGTGCCCCACCTATACGCGCGTCTATGCGCGCTCGTGTATTGAGACACGATTAGACGCGCGACGCAAGCTTTTCCTCTGTCGAGCAGGCGCGCGACCCTCGGCTGCGTCGGGAAAGATCAGGAAGCCACGCGCAGCCTGCGCGCTCGTTCGCGGCGGATCTTGCGCCGTTCCCGCTCCGACGTCCCGCCCCAGATGCCGAACTGTTCCTTGTTGTTGAGCGCGTACTCGAGGCAGCGATCGCGCACGGTGCACTCCGCGCACACCGCGCGCGCCGCCTTCGACGACCCGCCGCGCTCGGGGAAGAAGATCTCGGGGTCGATGCTCTCGTCTGCGCAGCGCGCGTCGGCCTGCCAATCCACGGGCTGCAGAAGCTTGTTCGTGATCCTGCTCATCCCCGGACTCCCTTCACGAGGCTTCCCCCCGGCCCGGCCCCCGCCCTTGGCGACCGAACGACATCTCTGTAATTCCAAGTGTGTCATCTGGGCCCCGGACTGGCAAGCGGGGCTCTACCGGCCGCGTCGGACCAGGTCAGAGGGGTCGTGGTGCGGTCCGGGCGGTCCCTCGTAGGCCGCGCCGAGGTTGCCGCCGGAGGGAGGGTCAGCCGGTGGCAGCAGGGTCGGTCCGCAGCAGGGCCGCGATGTCGGACGCGAGCTGCTGGCCGTCGACCGGCTTAATACGGACCACGCGCGCCCCGGCCTGGCGCGCCAGCCACTCGTCCTGGGGACGTTCGAGGAGCATGATCACCGGGACGTCCGCGAGCCGACCGTCGGCCCGCATGTCGCGCGCCGTTGCGAAACCACCCGCGCTGCCGGTGTGGATATCGATCACCACGACGTCGGGGACGTATCCCTCGAGCATGCGATGCGCTTCGCGCGCGTCGCGGGCGCTCCGCAGCTCGACGTCCCCGGGCAGACCGAAGCGCAGTTCTTCGAGCACGAGCGGATCGGCGGTCACCACCACCACCCTGCTTCCCACCACACCTCCTCGTGGACGCGCCCGCAGCGCGATCTCGGCTACCGGTTCGCCCCAGATGATATGTCCCGGTGTCGCGTGAGCCACGACGCGCCGGCCGCCAGCACGAACGCCACCACGAACGACGGCACCGACGCAGCCAGCCACGGCCACCGCTCGGACAGCGGGCGGCCGAAGACGTCGGCGGTCAGCGACAGCCACCACCCGGGGCCGGTCGGCGCGATCCAGTGGTACACGGCGAAGCCGGCGAGCCACGGCACGAAGGAGCCCAGCCGCCACCCACCGGTGAACCAGTAGCGTCCGGCGCGCTCGAACAGGCCCGACTCGTCGACCTCACCGGCCCCGCCGACGAGATAGTCGGCACCGAGCACGCCGAACAGGGGCACGAACACCGAACCGAGCAGGAACAGGAAGGTCTCGTAGCTGCCCATCGTGAGGAAGCCGGCCAGCACGCCTCCGACCGTAGCGATCGCCACCAGCAGCACGCGGTGGGGGATGCGCTGGATCACGTTCTGCAGGCTCACCGCACCGGAGTACATGTCCGCGAAGGCCTCGTCGGTCTCACCGACGAGCAGCCCGATTAAAAACAGCAGCCCGGCCAACGACCCCCCGGCGATCGACAGCACGCCCACTGCGACGCCAGCGGGCGACGGGGCGGCGTGCGCGCCGAGCACCAGCAGGATCCCGAGGGCGTAGAACCACACGTTGGCGACGAGGTAGCCCCATCCCGTACCGGCGAGGGCGGCCCTGGAGCTCCCCGCGAAGCGGTTGTAGTCGGCGACCAGGGGCAACCACGACACCGGCATCGCGATCACGAGATCGAGGGCCTGGCCGAAGCTGGGGAAACCGCCGGTGCCCGGGGCGGTGAGCATGTGGGACAGACCACCGCGCACGAGGACGAGGATCGTCACCGCCGCGGCGATCGCGGCGGTGAGCCACGCGCCGAAACGGCGCAGGTACACGCGCGCCACCCCCACCGGCCCCCACAGCGCGAGCCCGGTGCAGGCTACGGTGACGACCGTGAGGAACAACCAGCGCGCGTCGAAGCCGAAGACCCGGCGTGCCACGAGGTTCGCCACCGAGGACATCGCCCAGAACTCGACCGCCGTCCAGCCCACGAGCTGCAGGACGTTGAGCACACTGGGGACCCACGATCCGCGGATCCCCAGGACCGGCCGGAACAGCACCATGGTGGGGACGCCGTGCTTCGAACCGACGTAACCGCCGATGCACAGCATGGCGACGCCGAGGACCGAGCCCACCACCGTGGCGAGCAGAGCTTCACCGGCGCCGAGCCCCGGTACCAGCAGGGCTCCGGTAACGACCACCAACAACCCGATCCCGAGATCCCCCCACAGGATGGCGAGATCGATCCCCGTCAGCACCCGCTGCTGCGGCGGAACCGGTGTGATCGAGGTGTGGGGCAGTTCCTCCGCCCGCTGCAGCACCGATGAGCCCATCCCGAGCCTCCCTTCGCAGGTCCTAGCCTGATCAGGTTCAAGGGGTCGCCGTGAACCGGCCTCTCAGCCCCAATCGGGGCTCCCCCGGCCTGTAACCTTCGGGCCCCAGCCTAAGCGAGACCGACCTCTGCGCGGACCTCGTCCACCGCCGCCCGGATGTTGGTGAGCTTGGCCCGGGCCTCCTCCGGCGTCCGGGTCTTGAGCCCGCAGTCCGGGTCCACGAACATGCGCTCCGGCGGTATCAGCTTGAGCGCGCGCCGTATCCCGTCGGCGATCGCCTCGACCGGCTCGATCTCGTGGCTGTGCACGTCCACCACCCCGAGACCGATCACTTTGGTGAAGGGATGGGCGGCGAAGGCATCCAGCAACGCGAAGTCGGAGTTGGCGAACTCGAGGTCGATCTGGTCCACGGGGATGTCGAGCATCCTCGGGTAGGCGTTGTGGAAGTCGCCGTAGCAGATGTGGGTGATGGTGTGTGCCGACAACGGCTCGGTGACGATCTCCATGGCTTCGATCACGAGGTCGAGCTCGTCCATGCGCGTGGACGCTGCGGGTTCGTCTATCTGGATGAAGCGAGCGCCCGCCTCCTGGAGGTCGGCCGCCTCGTCGCGGATCACCCGGGCGAGGTCCAGGACCATGTCGCGGCGGGATCCGTAGTGTTCGTCGAACGACCAGTCGCAGATCGTGTAGGGGCCGGTCAGCATGCCCTTGACCGGCCGGCGGGTGAGCGACTGGGCGTAGCGCCACCACTGCACCGTGATCGGCTCCCTACGGCGGATCGGTCCCGTGGCAATCGGCTTGCGGTAGTAGCGGTTGCCGTAGGAGCGCACGAGACCGCCGATCTCGAAGCCGTCGAGCTCCTCTGCAAAGTAGGCGACCATGTCGCCGCGGTACATCTCCCCGTCGACGATGAGATCGGTGCCGATCGACTCCTGGAACTCGATCCACTCACGCGTCGCCCGGCGTTCGAGTGCGACGAGTTCGTCGTGCTCGATCTCCCCCCGGGCCGCGGCGCTACGGGCCCGGCTCAGATAGGCCGGCTTGGGCAGGCTGCCCACCGAGGTGGTCCACAGTCCCCCGCCTTCGAGGTCGACGTCAGCCATGTCTGGCCCCCGCATCTCGGGCCGCCTCGACGAGACGGCGTAGCTTGGCTCGGGCACGATCGCGCGGCAGGAACTCGAGGCCCGCGCTGGGCGACACCCATAGCTCCCGCGGCCCGACGGTCTCGGCGAGGCGCGCTATCCGCGCTGCGAGGGCGGTGCGGTCCTCGAGAG
This sequence comes from Actinomycetota bacterium, assembly GCA_902812355.1. GTDB lineage: Bacteria > Actinomycetota > CADDZG01 > CADDZG01 > WHSQ01 > CADDZG01. Next base: position 11,913 of record CADDZG010000043.1, read on the forward strand.
CGGTGTTACGAGCGTCGACCACGCCCGCCTGGATCACGCGGTCGCCGGCGATCTGCGCGATCAGATCCTCGTCGTCTGGGCCCGACACGAGGTCGAAGCCGAAGCCGTCGACCGGCAGGTCGGCGATCTGCGGTCCGAGCCGCTTGCAATCCTGGAAATAGGTGGCCACGAGGGTCACGACCCCGTCGAGCTCGGAGGTGATCTCGCCCACAGCCCGGCGGGCGAGATCGAGGTCCTCGGGTGCGCCCGGCAGCGCGGGTTCGTCTATCTGTATCACCGGCGCGCCGGCGGCGGCGAGCTCGAAGGCTTCCTGGGCCAGCACCCGGGCTATCGCCATGACGAACGCGGCATGGTCGTGATAGTGCTCGTCGAGGGACAGGCGTGCGAACGTCACCGGCCCCGGGATCACCGCCTTGACCGGCACCGTCGCCACCGACGCTGCGAAACGGTAGGCCTCCACCGAAGCAGGCCCCCGCCAGCTCACCTCGCCGACGCATACCGGCCTGCGGTAGTAGACGTTGTTGTCGAAGAAGCGCAGCAGGCCCCCGATCTCGAAACCCCCCATCGCCGAAGCGAACGGCGTGACGATGTCGTCCCACCGCACCTGCCCGTCGGTCACGAGCTCGATCCCCGCCTCTTCCTGCTCGGCGATCACCTCGCGCGCCAGCTGCTCCTGCGCGGCGACGACGTCGGCGTCGGTCGCCTCCCCGCGCTCGCGTGCGTGCAGCGTCCGGCGCAGCGTGAAGGACCGGCCCTCCTCGGGCGGTTTCGGGTACGAGCCGACCACGGTCGTCTTCACGCTGCTCCCTCCGTCGCGCGCGAGGGGCGCCCCGCAGGGCGCCCCTCGGCCTTGATCACCCGGTCAGAACTGTGCGCTGTCGCCGCAGGCGCAGGTGCCCTTGGCGTTGGGGTTGTCGATCGTGAAACCGGACTGCTGCAGACCGTCGACGTAGTCGATCGTGGCGCCCGCGAGATAGGGGGCACTCATACGGTCCACCCTGATCTCGAGCCCCTCGACGGTGACGACCTGGTCGTCGTCCATCTTGCGGTCGTCGAAGTAGAGCGCGTAGCGGAGACCGGCGCAGCCACCCGGCTGCACCGCCACCCGCAGTGCGTACTCCTTGCCCTGGTGCTCGGGCGATGCGGACACCTCACGGTCGAGCAGCTCCAGGACCTTGTGCGCTGCGGTCGGGCTGATGGCGATCGTCTGCGAACCGGTCATCGACACTGGCGATACCTCCTTGGTTCGGCGCCCGCCCTCGCCAGACCGGCCGGCGCCCCGTAGCCGTCTGGTCCCCATCATACAGACGGCTCACCCCGGCCCCCGTCAAGGGCCACCGGGGCCCTAGTGGAAGACCTCGGCCTCGAGCAAGATCAGGACCACAGCCAGCGCGGCGGCCCCCGCGACCCATGGACGTGCCCGGCGCACGCCGGGCGGGACCTCCTCGAACACCACCGGCGCCATCGTCACGAGGACGATCCCGGCGGCGGCGACGAGGGTCACGGCGAGCACGACCACGTCGAGCGCGTCTTCCACGGACGACGCCGCCAGCGGGCTCGCCATCAATGGGTGGTGACCGAGGTGAACGAGAAACCACCCACACGCAGCGCGGGGGCTGCGGTCGAACCGTAGGTCCCGTACCGGGGGCCGGCGGTGACGAGCTCACGTCCGACCCCGGCCACGGACGCGAGGGCATCCACCGCCCCCTGTGCGAAGCGCAGGTTGCGCACCGGCTCCGCGATCTCGCCGCGGCGGATCCGAAAGACGCCGTCGCGCGTCATGCCGGTGAGCAGGGCGCGCGACCTGTCCAGCAGGTTGACGTAGTGGAAGCGAGTCACGAAGAGGCCGTCGTCGACCGCGGCGACGAGCTCGTCGAGCGACGCGTCTCCCGGCTCGAGGACGGGGTTCGCGGCCTGGGGGCCCAGGCGTGCGGTGGCCGTTGCGTGGCCCGTCGGTCGCAGGCCGAGGCGCGCGGCCGTGTGCAGGTCGGTGACCGGCTCGCCCGCCACGCCGCGCTCGATCAGCCCGACCCGGCGCCGCGGCACCCCCTGCAGGTCGAAGGCGATCCCGATCGACGCAGGGTGGGCTGCATCGTCTGCCACCGTCACCGCCGGTGCCGCCACTCTGCGTCCGCGCCCTGCGGCGAGGAAGCTTTCCCCCTCGAGCACGCTGCGCGCGCCGCAGGTGGAAGCGAGGTAGGCGACAAGGGTCGCCACAGCCGACGGGCCTAGCACGACCTCGTGCTCGCCCGGCTGCGCCTCGGC